>NZ_JBEYZD010000023.1:0-118407 GCF_040645895.1 Streptomyces olindensis
CCCCGCCCACCCCCCAGAACACCTCCCTCCGCCCCACCCTCTTACCCTCCACCCCCCTATCCCCAACTCGGGCGTCTATGTGCTGAACTACCTCCGGGGCGGCGGCCGCCGCCACGGAGGCCGCGCTGCGACTCTGCCGCAGCGCCAGCGGCAGTGCGGCCGGCTCCACGGTCCGGCTGATGCCGCCCCGCATCCCCTGATCGCTCAAGAGGGCCTGAACGGCGGTTGCTTCAGCGCCCGGCGGCAGGCCCACCACCGCCGTGTCGAAGTCTCCGGTGTCGCCCACCACGGCGGGCCATCCCTCCTCCTGGAGGAGCCGGGCCAGGGAGTGGTCCCGGCACGGCTCCCCGTCCCCCGCGCAGGCGGTGACGACGATCAGCTCCCGGCCGCGCAAGTCCTGTCCCAGGGTCAGGGCCAGGCTGACGAACCGCTCTCCGGTGATGTCGCCGAGCAGCAGCCGGTTCAGCAGTGCCGTCTGGCGCTGGGACGCGCGGGCGCCGCTCTCCCGCTCGCTCAGCAGCGTGATCGCCAGCGCCGCGGCCGCCCGCTCCAGCGTCCGCAGATCCGCCGGGCTCGGCCGTCTGCCGCCGTGCAGGAGATGCAGCCACCCCCATGACTCGCCACGCAGGACCACGGGCTGGCGCGCACACGGCACGACCTCCCCGAACGACGCCGCAGAGGCCGTGGGCACCCGGGGGTTGTGCGTCACGAGCGGGTGGTGGCGTTCGTGGATGGCACGCGAGTGCGTGCTCCACCCGTTCACGACCTCGTCGGCCTCCGGCGTGGCGCCCCCGTACGCGAGCATCTGGTGGCTCACGTCCTCCAGCACCACCGCGTGCCCCGTACGGTGAGCCAGCTCCCTGACGACGCCCACGTAGTCCTCGTCGGCCAGCAGCAGGTCCATGAACGCCTGGCTGGTGGCCTCCTCGGCGATCAGCTGTTTGACGCGCATGCCGACCAGTACCTCGTGGACCTGGGCCGACGCCTCCACAAAGGGGATCTCGTCGGTCAGTCCGACGAGCGGCAGACCGACCGCCTCCGCCTCCTCGATCACGGCCTCGGGCATGACGTCGAACACGCGGCCGGCGAGCTCGATGACCAGCACGGCCGCGTGGGCGTCCGCGAGCCGCCGGATGAACGCGCGTTGCCGGAGGGGTGTTTCGCCCATGCCGAGCCCGGCGGTCAGCAGCATCTCCTGGCCGGTGAGGAAGCGGTGGATGTCCGGGATCTCCCCGGTGTGCACCCACCGCACAGGACGGTCCAGGTTCCTTTCCCCGGCGTAGACGCGCATCTCGGTGCGCGTGAACACCTCAAGCTCCAGTGCGGCACGAACGGTCAGGACGTCAGCCATGCGCTACCTCAGTGTGTGCAGGATCGACGGCCAATATTGCACACGCTGTGCCTGTCGCCGCACCCCCTTGTTTCCCCAGACTTCAGGCCAAGCCCGCAGACACGCCCCCCGCAAGGAGCGCAGAGTGTCACCAGGAAACAAGATCATCAAGGCTCCCGTCCCGGCTGAGCCGTCGCGGACGAGCCGTCCGGACATCGTCGAGACCGTCGCGGACGTCATCGCCGACGTACGGCGCAACGGCGACGCCGCCGTGCGCCGCTGGTCGCAGAAGTTCGACCAGTGGAGCCCCGAGTCCTTCCGGCTCGGCCCGGACGAGATCGCCTCCGTGGTCTCCTCCGTCCCGGAGACGGTCCTCGACGACCTGCGATTCGTCCAGAAGCAGGTCCGCGGCTTCGCCCAGGCGCAGCGGGACTCGCTGACCGACTTCGAGGTGGAGACACTGCCCGGGGTGTTCCTGGGCCAGCGCAACATCCCCATCGGCGCGGCCGGCGCCTACGTGCCCGGCGGCCGCTACCCCCTGACCGCGTCGGCCCACATGACCGTGCTGACCGCCAAGGTCGCCGGTGTCGAGAGGGTCGCCGCGACGACCCCGCCGGACCGCGGTGCCCCGCCGCCCGTGAGCATCGCCGCGATGCACCTGGCCGGAGCCGACGAGATCTACGTCATGGGCGGTGTCCAGGCCGTCGCCGCCCTGGCCCTGGGCACCGAGACGATCAGCCCCGTCGACATGCTCGCCGGCCCCGGCAACGCCTACGTCGCCGAGGCCAAGCGCCAGCTCTTCGGCGAGGTCGGCATCGACCTGTTCGCCGGACCGACGGAAGTGCTCATCGTCGCGGACGGGACCGCGGACCCCCTCGTCGTGGCGACCGACCTGCTGTCCCAGGCCGAGCACGGACCCGACTCCCCGGTCGTCCTCATCACGACGTCCGAGGAGGTGGCCACGCGCACCGTCGCCTGCGTGGAGCAGCTGCTGCCCGGCCTGCCCACCGGTGAGGTGGCCGGACGGGCCTGGCGCGACCACGGCGAGGTGATCGTCGTCCCCACGCTCGACGCCGCCTACGAACTCGCCGACCGCTACGCCAGCGAACACGTCCAGATCCTCACGGCCGAACCCCGCGAGGCCCTGCACCGCATGCGCAACTACGGCGCACTCTTCCTCGGGGACAAGACGTGCGTCGCCTACGGCGACAAGGTCATCGGCACCAACCACGTCCTGCCCACCCTCGGGGCCGCCCGCTACACCGGCGGCCTCTGGGTCGGCAAGTACCTCAAGACGGTGACCTACCAGGAGATCAAGGACGCCACGTCCAGCGCCCGGCTCGGCGAGATCTGCGGCAGGGCCTCCCGCATCGAGAACTTCGAGGGCCACGCGCGCTCGGGAGACGTCCGCGCCGCGCGGTACGGCACGGCCCGGCCGGCCTGGTCCGCCCCCTCCTCCGACCAGAACTGACGGCGATGACCGACACGGACTTAGCCCGCACCACCCGCGCGGCCGGAGAGCCGCACGACAAGGAGCATCACCCCTTCGACCCACGGAGTTCGTCATGTCAGCCACAGACAACGAGGCGCAGGCGGCGTCGTCCAGAGCCGCCCGCGTTCGCCCCCCGGGCGGGACCGCCGGCCCGGCCTCCTCCGCCGAGGACGCGGAGCTGCTCGCCGCACTGGGCTATCAGCAGCAGTTCGACCGCAAGGTCAGCCTGTGGGCCAACTTCGCCCTCGGCTTCGTCTACCTCTCGCCCCTGGTGGGCGTCGTGGCGCTCTTCGCGCTCGGACTGTCCACCGCCGGCGGTCCGTCGGTCTTCTGGATAGCCATCGTCGGGGCCGGACAGTTCCTGGTCGCGCTGGTCTTCGGCGAGGTCGTCTCGCAGTTCCCGCTGGCGGGCGGGCTCTACCAGTGGGTGCGGCGCCTGTGGAACGGCCGCTACGCCTGGTTCACGGCGTGGACCTACATCAGCTGCATCACCATCGGCATCACCAGCACCGCGCTCTACAGCTCGGACTTCGTCGCCAGCCTCTTCGCCGGCACCGCGGACCACCCCGGCATCAGCTCCACCCCGGCCCAGCGCCTGTCCATCGCGATCGGCATGGCCCTCCTCTGTCTGATCTGCAACTGCTTCGGCACCCGGACGCTGGCCCTGATCTCGAAGGTCGGGCTCGCCGCGGAACTGATCGGCATCGTCCTCGTGGGTCTCTACCTGCTGATCTTCGAGCGGCACAACTCCGTCTCGATCTTCTTCGAGACCAGCGGCTCCCACCCCGACGGCTACCTCATGGCCTTCATCGGTGCCTCGCTCGTCGGGCTCTTCCTCTTCTACGGCTTCGAAGCGTGCGGCGAGATCGCCGAGGAGGTTCCCAACCCCTCCCGCAGCATCCCGCGGGCCATGCAGCTGACCGTGGCCGTCGGGGGAGCGGCCGCGCTGCTCGCGTTCGTCGGCTACGCCCTCGCCGCCCCGGACCTCGCCTCGATCCTGTCCGGCGAGGACGCCAACCCCATCCCGGCGATCCTGCAGAACTCGCTCGGCACGGCCGGCACCAAGCTCGTGCTCCTGGTCATCCTCACCTCCTTCATCGCCGGTGTGATGAGCCAGCAGGCCGCCGCCAGCCGGATCACCTTCTCCTTCGCCCGCGACAACATGTTCCCGGGCGCCCGCTTCTTCTCGAAGATCTCCAGCAGGCACCGGGTGCCGATCAACGCGCTGCTGGCCGTGAACGTCCTGCCGCTGCTGATCTTCGTGTTCGTCTACTTCTCACCCGACTCCCTCAACAAGATCGCGGCCTTCCAGATGCTGGCCGGGTACACGGCCTTCATGATGGTGGTGCTCGCCGCCCTGCGCATGAGGCTGAAGGGCTGGCGGCCGGCCGGAGCCTGGACCCTCGGCCGCTGGGGCTTCGTGGTGAACGTGGCCGCGCTGACCTACGGCGTGTTCGGGATGGTTCTCCTGGCCTGGCCCACCGGCGACTCTGGCACCGCGTTCGTCGACCGGTGGATCGCTCTGATCGGCTTCCTCGTCGTGTCGGCCGTGGGCCTGGTGTACCTGCTGACCGCGAAGCCCGGGCGTGACTCCACCGCGCCGGAGGGCGACGCACTCGAGGTGGCGGACCGCCTCCGCGCCCGCGCCGCGACCCTCGCATCCACGACCGGAGGAGACCGCACATGACCCGCGTTCTGTACCTGTACGGAGGCTGGCCGGGCCACAAGCCCTACCAGGTGGCCGAGGAATGGGCCCTGCCGATCTTCAAGAACCTCGGATTCGACGTCGACGAGACCAACGACGTCTTCGCGCTCGACGCCGATCTCACCGGCTACGACCTCATCGCCCTCAACTGGAACAACGCGCTGCTGTCCGAGGGCCTGAGCGCCGCCCAGGAGGGGAGCCTGCTCGGGGCCGTGGAGGCCGGCACCGGCATCGCCGCCTGGCACGGCGCCGCCGCCGCGTTCCGCACGAGCCTGAAGTACCACTGGCTGATCGGCGGCAGCTTCCTGGAGCACCCCGCCGGGGAAGGCGTGAAGTACCCCTACCAGGTCACCATCACGGACACCGGCCACCCGATCACCGAGGGCGTCGGCGACTTCCGGGTCGCCTCCGAGCAGTACTACATGTCCGTCGACCCCAACAACCATGTCCTCGCCGAGACCACCTTCACGGGCGAGCACCTGCCGTGGCTGGAGGGCAGGACCATTCCCCAGGCCTGGACACGGACCTGGGGACAGGGACGGGTGTTCTACAGCGCGGTCGGACACGACCTCGACGACCTGCAGAACCCGGACGTGACCCGGCTGTGCACCCAGGGCTTCGCCTGGGCCGCCCGTCGGAACGCCTGACCCACCATCCGAACCGAGCTGATCGGGAGCACACATGCCTGTCCTCACCGGAGGCCAGATCGTCGCGCGGACCCTGCGCAACTACGGGGTCGACGTCGTCGCCGGCATCCCCGGCCACGGCATCTGGTCACTGACCGACGCCTTCCTCGACGACGAGTCGAGGATCCCCTTCATCCAGACCTTCCACGAGCAGAGCGCCGTCCACCTCGCCGACGGCTACTACCGCGTCACCGGCCGCCCGCAGGCCGCCGTGACCTCCATCGGCGCCGGTGCCAGCAACACCGTCATCGGCATGGGCACCGCGTTCACCGACTCCACCAGCGTCCTGGTCGTCACCGGCGGACCACCGACCCACATGCGCGGCCACGGACTGCTCCAGGAACTCGACCGCTACACGGCCAACGACTTCCCCAAGGTGGCCGAGGCCGTCAGCAAGCGGCACTGGGTCGTCACCCGCGTCGAGGAACTCCCCTTCGTCCTGCACCGCTGTTTCAACTCCATGCTGACCGGCCGCCCCGGCCCGGTGCACCTCGAAGTCCCCATGGACGTACAGGCCGAGGCCGCGGACGTGGACCTCCACGACCTCGCCCGGCGCGTCCCCGTCGGCCGCCAGCACCCCGACCCTGCAGCGGTGGAACGCGCCGTCGACGTACTGCGCGCCGCGACCCGCCCGGTCATCGTGGTCGGGGGCGGCGCCATCACCTCCGAAGCGTCCGACCAGGTCCTCGCCCTCGCCGAACGCTGGCAGATCCCCGTCGTGACCACGTGGAACGGCAAGAGCGCCTTCCCCGAGGACCATGAGCTGTTCGCCGGCAGCGTCGGCCAGACCGGCACGACGGTCGGCAACGCGATCGCGAGCTCCGCCGACGTCGTGATCTCCGTCGGCTGCCGCTTCACCGACTGGTCCGCCTCCAGCTACGCCAAGGGCGTCACCTTCTCCATCCCGCCCGCGAAGCTCATCCACATCGACATCGACCCGCACGAGATCGGCAAGAACTACCCCGCCGAAGTGGGCATCGTCGCCGACGCGCAGCGCGCCGTGGCCGCGATCGTCGACTCCCTTCCCTCGAAGGGCGTCGACCGGTCCGAGTACCTGGCCGAACTCGCCTCGCTCAAGCGGGACTGGGAGGAGAAGCTCGCGGGCCGCCGCGACAGCGACCGGTTCCCGTTCACCTCACAGCGCCCGCTCGGCGCCCTGCGCAACGTGCTCCCGCGCGACGCGATCATCGTCGCCGGCTCGGGCAACACCCAGGGCGCGGTCAAGCAGACCTTCCCGGTCTACTCGCCGCGCACCCACCTCACCTCCGGCGGCTTCTCCTCCATGGGCTGGGCGATCCCGGCCGCCGTCGGCGCCAAGCTCGCCCGGCCCGACAGCCCGGTCGTGTGCGTCCTCGGCGACGGTGACTTCCTGATGACCTCCCAGGAGATCGCCCTGAGCGTCACCGCCGGCGCACCGGTGATCTTCGTGGTCCAGAACAACGCGGGCTACATGTCGATCCGCGGCGGCCAGCGCAAGCAGACCTCGCGGCACATCGGCACCGAGTTCTCCCACCCCGACGGCTCGCCGTACAGCCCCGACTTCGCCGCCATGGGCCGGGCCTTCGGAATCGACTCCTGGAAGGTCACCGACGCCGACTCCCTGGAGCCGACCCTGCGCAAGGCCGTCCAGTCCGGGGAACCCGCCCTGGTCGAGGTCCCCACCGACCGTGACGCCGCGGGCCCCTGGGTGCCGGGCTGGTGGGACTTCCCGGTGCCGGCGTACGTCACCGACGAACGGCAGGACGAGTACCACCGCACCAGGGCGACGGAACAGCACCTCTGACAGGGGCCCCGCGCCCGTTCCCCGCACCGCCCGGGCAGCCGAGGATCCGGCTGCCCGGCGGCCGGCATGGCTCGGCCCCGGCACGCCACGAGCACGTCACCCGTGAGGTGCGTACCCCGAGCACGCACAACCCGCCCGCTCCGCAGAGGGTTTCGGCTCGGTCCGTACGGTCGTCGACTCCGGCTCGTCACCCCGGCCGCTCTGCTGGTTCAGCAGACGCAACGCGTCCGCGGAGGCCGGGTCGTTGGGGGTGTAGATCTCGACGCGGTGGTCGGGGCTGTCGGGCTGGAGCCACACCTGGTAGTCCACGCTCAGCGCCCCGACGGTGGGGTGCCGCAGAAGCATGGTTCCCGTCGTGCAGTCGGAGACGTCACCCGTCGCCCACATCGCGCCGAAGTGCGGGCTGTTCATGAGCAGTTCGCCGATCAGCCCGGCGAGCCGGGCGTCCGTGGGGTAGCGGCCCGCGGTGAGACGCAGATAGGCGACGTGGATCTCGGCGAGTGCCGGCCAGTTGCGGTACATGGCGCGGGTGTGCGGGTCGAGGAAGAACATCCTGGGGATCGACGGACGATCCGGCGGATTCCGCGGCGCCTCGAAGGGGAGGTGCTCGGCGACCAGCGCGTGCCCGGTGCGGTTCCACGCGAGGACGTCACCGCGCCTGCCGAGCACCACCGCGGGCGTGGCCTCGCCCAGCGACTCGAGGAGCTTCAGGACCCGCGGGTGGGGCTCCTCCCGGGGCGGTTCGCTCAGACCGCGCCGCACCGACCGCCGGGCGAGGTTGTGCAGATGGGCGGTCTCCACCTGGTCGAGCCGGAGCACCCGGGCGAGCGCGTCGAGCACCTGCCCGGAGACGGACCCGGCCTGCCCCTGCTCCAGACGCGTGTAGTACCCCGCGCTCACCCCCGCCAGCTGGGCGAGCTCCTCCCGCCTGAGACCGGGAACCCGGCGAGGGGTGCCGTAGGTCAGCAGACCGATCTCGGCCGGAGTGACCCGGTCACGACGGCTCTTCAGGAACGTTCCGAGACACTCCATGCCCACGAGCGTAGGGCGCCCGCCCGCCGCGTGGGTGCACCTGTCAGGTGTACCCACGCGGTGGGGATGGCTGTCGGCCACGCCGTACCCGAGCGTCGGCACCATGACTCGACAGCACGCGGACAACCCACCCGGAGTGCGGGCCTGGCTCGGGCTCGCGGTGATCCTCGGCCCGGTCCTCCTCGTCTCCATGGACGGATCGATCCTGTTCCTGGCGATGCCCCGGATCAGCCAGGCCCTCTCGCCCACCGCCGACCAGGCGCTGTGGATCCTGGACGTCTACGGCTTCGCCGTCGGCTCCCTGCTGGTGGCCTTCGGCACCATCGGCGACCGCTACGGCCGGCTGAAGCTCTTGATGGCCGGCGCGACCGTGTTCGGACTCGGCTCCGCCGGTGCCGCGTTCGCACCGACACCCGAACTCCTCATCGCCTGCCGGGCGCTCATGGGCGTGGCCGGTGCGACCCTGCTGCCCTCGGCGCTGGCCGTTCTGAGCGAGCTGTTCCCCGACTCCCGGCGCCGGGCCCAGGCCATCGGCATCTTCGCCGCGGCCTTCGCGGCCGGTTTCGCCATCGGCCCGGTCATCGGCGGCGCCCTCCTGGGCCGGTTCTGGTGGGGCTCGGTCTTCCTCGTCAACCTCCCCGTCCTCGCCGTGTTCCTGGTGTGCGCGCCGGTCTTCCTCCGAGAGGTCCGGCCGGGCGGGTCGGGCCGCGTCGACCCGCTCAGCGTCGTGACCTCCGCCGGGGGCCTGCTGCTCACCATCTACGGGATCAAGCACCTGGCCGCCGACGGGGTCTCGGCCCTCCCGGTCACCACGGTGATCGGCGGCATCGCCGTACTGACCTTCTTCGGCCTGCGCCAACGGCACCTCGACGACCCGCTGGTCGACTTCTCCCTCTTCCGCGACCGCGTCTTCACCATCGCCGTCATCACGGGACTGCTGCCCCTGGCCGCGTGGTCGGCGGCGGCGTACCTGTCCGGCATCTACCTCCAGTCCGTCCTGGGCCTGGGCGTCCTGCACGCGGCGCTCCTCGCCCTCCCGGGCGCGGCGGCCCTCACCCTCTCCTGCGTCGTCACACCGGCCGTGGTCGAACGCGTCGGCAAGCGGGCCGCGCTCCTCGTCTGCCACTTCTCCATCGCGGGCGGCCTGTTGCTGCTGCTCCCGACCACGGTCACCGGCGGCATCGGCTGGTACATCGCCTCGACCGTGATCGCCGGACTGGGATACGGCATCTCCTTCGCCGTCGTCGCGGACACCGCGGTCGGCGCGGTACCCCCGGAGCGGGCGGGCTCGGCCGGCGCGATCGCCGAGACCAGCAACGAGATCGGCAACGCCCTCGGCATCGCGCTCCTCGGCTCGCTCGCCGCGCTGCTCTTCCGGCTCCGGGGCCCGGACCTCGCCCCCACCCTCGACGAGACCCTCCAACTGCCCTCCCTGCCCGTCTCCGTGATCCAGGACGCGAAGTCCGCGTTCGTCACCGGCCTGCACGTCGCGGTGGTCGTGGCGAGCCTGCTGCACGCCGCCCTCGGAACGGCCGCGCTGCGCGGGCTCCCCAAGCGGGCGCCGGAGGAGCGGACCACCGAGGGCCCCGAGACCACCGTGTGCCCCGAGGCCCCCGAGGCCCCCGAGGAGCCCGCAGAGGAGCGTGGTGGGCAGGCCGTTGCGGGTCGGGGCTGACGGTGCCCCTCGCGTCCTGTCCGTCGTCCCGCCCGGGCGCAGGCGTCAAACGGTCCGGACGGTGGTGCCGCCGTCCTCGAGCGCGGCGACTTCATCGGCCGCAGCCGTGGTGTCGGTGACGAGCGTGTCCAGGAGGGTGGCGGGGCCGACGTGGGCGTAGGCGGTGTGGCCGAGTTTGCTCCCGTCGGTGGCGGCGACGACGCGCCGCGCGGAGGAGATGCCCGCCTTCTTCACCGCGGCGTCGTCGAGGTCGTAGGCCGTCAGGCCGTCGGCCGCGGTCAGCCCGCAGCAGCCGATGACGGCGGTGTCGAAGCGCAGGGCGGCCAGGGAGGCGAGGGTGAGGGGGCCGGTGAGGGCTCCTTCGGCGGCGCGGGGCTGTCCGCCGGGCACGACCAGGGTGGCCGGCCCGGGTGTCTCGCCGATCAGGTGGATGGCCTGCAGGGACAGGGGCATCACGGTGACGGGCCGCTCGCGCAGGAGGCGGGCGACCTCCAGGCAGGTGGTGCCGCTGTCCAGCAGGACGCTCTCGCCGTCGGCGATCAGTGCGCAGACCTCGGCGGCGATCCGGCGTTTGGCGTCGACCGCCTCGTGGGCGCGCAGCGCGAAGGGGGGCTCCTCGCCCCGCAGCAGCAGGGTGCGAGCCCCTCCGCGGACGCGTTCGAGGACGCCCTGCGCGGCGAGGGTGTCGAGGTCGCGCCGGATGGTCATCTCCGAGGCGCCGGTCAGCTCCGCGAGTTCCTGGACCGTGGCGCCTCCGGAATCCCTGACGGCCTTGGCGATCAGCCCGTGCCGGTCTGCGTTGCTCATACCGCGATTGAACACCACCCGAAAACCAACACCGAGCATGTTCATTATGGCGTTTTCCGAACACGGCAGATGTTCGTTACTGTGGGCGCCATGCAACGTCCCCTGCGAGCCGCCCGAGTGGCGACCTATGTCTACTTCGTCCTGTGCGGAACCCTGATGGGCACCTGGGTGGTGCACATCCCCGCGATCGAGGAACGCGTGGGCATCAGCCACGCCACGCTCGGCGGCATGCTGGTGCTGCTCGGGCTCGGGGCGTTCACAGGCATGCAGGTGGCCGGCCCCCTGGCCGACCGCCTCGGCGCCCGCGTCGTCCTGCCCGCCGGCGGCGTACTCTCCGGCGCGACCCTGTTCCTGCCCGGCCTGGCCCACGACCCCTGGACGCTGGCCGGCGCGCTGCTGGTCTTCGGGTTCTGCAACGGCTGCCTGGACGTCAGCATGAACGCCCACGCCGTGCACGTGGAGAAGGCGTACGGCCGGCCCGTCATGTCGGGCTTCCACGCCACGTTCTCCGTCGGCGGTGTCCTCGCCGCCCTCGCCGGGGCGGCCGCGGCGAGCACCGGCCTGACCACGGCCGCGACCATGGCCGCCATGGGGGCCGCGGGCATCGTGATCGCCCTCGCCTCGGCCCGCGCCCTGCTGCCCGCCGCTCCCGCCGCCGCGAGCCCCGGCTCCGCGGAGGAGACCGGGACGGCACCGGCCGCCGGGCACCGCGGCGGCACGGGCCGGGTCTGGCTGCTGGCCGTCCTGGCGCTGATGGCGATGCTGTGCGAAGGCGCCGCCCACGACTGGAGCGCCCTGCACCTGAAGGACGTCCTGGGCACGTCCACCGGCACGGCGGCGTTCGCGTACGGCACCTTCGCCGCGGCCATGACCATCGGGCGCATGCTCACCGACCGCTGCGTCGCCCGGTTCGGTTCCCTGGCGATCCTGCGCAACGGCGCGGTCGTGGCCGCTGTGGGCATCACCGTCGTGGCCCTCGCCCCGTGGGTGTGGGCCGCCTTCACCGGCTGGGCCCTGTTCGGCCTGGGCCTGTCCGGCTGCGTCCCGCAGCTGTTCAGCGCGGCCGGGCACGCCGACCCCTCCGCCGCCGGTGCCAACGTCTCCCGCGTCGCCGGACTCGGCTACGTCGGCATGCTCGCCGGCCCCGCCGTCGTCGGCTGGCTGACCCGGTTCGTCGCCCTCAACCACGCCTTCGTCCTGCTGACCCTGCTGTGCCTGACCACCGCCGTGGGCGCCCGAGTCCTGCGGACCGGACCCGACCGCGCCCGCCCGAGCGAGATGGCGGCGCGCAGCCACTGACCGCTTGGGCGGTACGGTCCCTGACACCCGTGCCGCCCAAGCCCTCTTCTCCCCGGTCACCGGAGCCGGGAAGGGAATTCGCCAGCCGTCCGAAGGAGCCCCGATGTCCGAGTCCCCCGCACTGCCCGCCCGCGGCCGTGTCGGTGTCATGCTGCCCCGCGACCTCCCCGTCGGCGACGTGCTGCCCTTCGCGCGGCGTGCCGAGGAGCTCGGTTTCGACCAGGTCTGGGTCGTGGAGGACCTCGGCTGGCGCGGCGGTGTCGCCCAGGCCGCCACCGTCCTGGCCTCCACCACACGCCTCACCGTCGGGATCGGGATCATGCCCGCCGGCGCCCGCAACGTGTGCTTCGCCGCGATGGAACTGGCCACCCTCGCGCAGCTCCACCCCGGCCGGGTCATAGCGGGGATCGGCCACGGCATGCCCGGCTGGATGCGCCAGGCCGGCTCCTGGCCCGCCAGCCCTCTGACGCTGATCAAGGAGTACGCGAGAGCGCTGCGCCTGCTGATCGCCGGTGAGCCCGGCCCCGCGAACGGCCGGTACGTGCGCTGCGAAGGCGTCGTCCTCACCGAACTCCCGGACACCGTCCCGCCGGTCGTCCTGGGTGTCCGCGGCCCCAAGTCGCAGGCGGTCGCGGGCGAGGTCGCCGACGGCCTCCTCCTCGCCGAGCCCGCCGCACCCGCCTACATCACCGCCTCCCTGGACAACCTGGGCCCCGCCGCCCCGGCGAACCCCCGGGAGGTCGTCGTCTACGACGCGGCCGCCGTCGATGACGACGAGGAAGCCGCCCTCGCCCGGGTCCGCGCTGCCCTGGAGGCGGTCGGCGAGCCGGAGTGGGCCGCACACATCGCCCCCCTGCCCTTCGCGGGCGAACTGCGCGCACACCGCGACGCCAGCCCCGACGCCCGGCACTTCGCGCAGACGATGCCCGCGGCCTGGGTCCGTCAGCTGAGCATCGCCGGCACCCCGGCCCAGGCCCGCGCGGCGATCGACGCCCGCCACGCCGCCGGAGCGACCAGCGTCGTCCTGGCCCCGGCGGGCCCCGACGCCCTGACCGCACTCGACTCACTCGCCCGCGCCCTGCCCCACCAGCCCTGAGCCGAATGCCCCGGGACTCCAAGGGGTTCCTGGCCGAGCGGCCTAAGGTGGCGGTGTGATGGACGACAGCCGCCGACCCCGGAGGCCGTGGGCGCGAACCGAGCGCGGCTACGCGGTGCTCAAGGTGGACACCGTCGAGGACGACGCCTGGATGTCCCGGCCGGAAGCCGCCCGCCGCCTGGGCGTCGGGCTCCTCCGCGTCGGGATGCTCATCGCCAACCGCCGTCTGATCCCCGCGGAGAACCCGGCCGGCCAGGCCGGAGTCACAGCCGCCGGCGTTCAAGCCGAGGAATCCTGGCGAGCGCAGGCGACAAGACGGGCGAAGCTCGCCCGTCTCCTGAAGGACATGATCAACTGGTTCTGATCACCGCTCCACCCGTCGGATCGCTCCGGCGCGACACGGGGAAGCTGCGGGCACGCGCCCGAGGGCCGGCGCGCAGCTTCACCGGCACCGCCGGCATCGCCAGTGCCCCGCGCCCGGCATCGCGTGCCGCGCCCTGCGCCGATCCTGGCCGCCGCCGCCGCCGCCGCCGCAGCAGCAGCAGGAGCAGCCGCAGCGGCAACAGCGGCACCCGCCACCTCGTCCGTCGACCGGCCGCAGCGGCGCGCCCACCATGTCTACGCAGTCATAACCGACTCGTCAAGACCTGTGACGGCCTTCCCCATGCCCGCGCTCATGCCGGTCGTCCGCCCTCCCCGGCGGCCCCGGATCCGGGTTACGAATCTGTTTCGGACGCTTGACGGCCCTCTTCTGACTGCGTAGACATGTCAGCGCAGTCATACGGCGCCGACCGGCACCGGACGCGACCATCGGGAGACACCATGAGGCGAGGGGCACGACGGGGCGGCAGCTCCGGCGCACCGCGCAGCGTGGACGTCGCCCAGTTGGCCGGCGTCTCGCAGAAGACGGTGTCCCGGGTCTACAACGACGAGCCGTACGTCTCGGCCGAAGTGCGCCGCCGTGTTCTGGAGGCCGGCGAGGAACTGGGCTACCGCATGAACCACGCGGCCCGGGCCCTGGCCTCCGGACGCACCCGCTCGATCGGAGTGGTGACGCTGGGAACCGCCCTGTACGGACCCGCCTCCCTGATCATGGGGGTCGAACGGGCCGTACGGGACACCGGGTACGCCCTCCGCGTGGTCAACACCGTGGAAGGCGACCCGACGGGCGTCGCCGGTGCCGTCGACTCGCTTCTCGAGCAGGGCGTGGACGGCATCGTCATCTCCGAGCCGATCGACGACGGACACGGCGAAGACCTGTCCGCCCGCGGCGACGTCCCGGTACTCGTCCTCGGCGCGCCGCCCCCGGCCACGCCCAAGACGCTGGCCGCGGGCGTCGGCGCCGATCTGATGGCCCGCACGGCGACCGAGTACCTGCTGGAGCTGGGGCACGAGACCGTCCACCACCTCGCCGGACCGCAGCGGTGGTACGCCGCCCGGGACCGGCTGGAGGGCTGGCGGACGACGCTCGCCGCGCACGGCAGGGCGATCCCACCCGTCGTCGAGGGCGACTGGTCGGCCGCGACCGGCTACGCGGCGGGCCGTGAACTGGCCGCCGACCACGACATGACCGCGGTGTTCGCAGCCAACGACGACATGGCGATCGGGCTCATCCGCGCGCTGGCGGAAGCCGGCCGACGCGTGCCCGAGGACGTCAGCGTCGTGGGCTTCGACGACATCCCCGTCGCCGCTTACGTGACCCCTCCGCTCACCACGATGCGTCAGCCCTTCGACGCCGCGGCGCAGGAGGGGCTCAAACGCCTCGTGCACTCCATCGAGAACCCGGACGCGCCCCCCATGCCGGCCAGTGAACCACCGGTCGACCTCGTGATCCGCGCCTCGACCGCGCCTCCGCCGCCCCGGAAGACCGGGGGCGGCGGCCGCTCCGCCGGCGCTTCTCCGAGTGCGGGCCGGGCCGATGCGCCTCTGGGGGGAGGTGCGTCCGCGTACGACTGACCAGCACCGACCGGTCCGAGGAACCGCCTTCCTCACCGGGCAGGGAGCCGTGTGGCGAGCCGCCGTCCGCATCACCGTCCCCGCCCATCCCTCCAGGCCGCGCGTGAGTCCCTGCGAACACCCGTCACACGAACGCTCACACGAACGCTCGCACGAAGCCGCGTCCTCCTCTCTCCGCTCCTCCCCGCACCACAGCGGCCGTCGAGCGGCAGCGCCGCAGTTCTCCGCTCCACCCGTGATCTCCCCGCCCACCGGCTGCTCCGCGACAGCGGGCGGACCCGCCGGCGGGCGGACTCCGCGAGGGCGTACACCCGTGCCAAGCCGGCCTCCGTGCCTGGCCGGCCCGTCCGAGCCCGCGTATCTCCTCATCACCCTCCCCGCGCACGCCTGTGCTCGGCGTGCCCTTCCCTCAGCCATCGGCGGGAGTTCTCATGCACAGAAACGACTCCACCCCCAGCCCGTCCCAGATGAGCCGCCGGCTCCTCCTCACCGCCGCGGGAGCGGTCTCGCTGGGTGCCGCTCTCAGTGCCTGTGCCGGCGACAGCGGCGGCGGCTCCGCCACCACCGCCAAGGCGGTCAGCCAGGCCGACATCGACAAGGCGATGAAGACCCCGACCCAGCTGACCTTCTGGACCTGGGTCCCGGACATCGACCAGGAGGTCGCGCTCTTCGAGAAGAAGTACCCGGCCATCAAGGTCAAGGTCGTCAACGCGGGCCAGGGCGTGCAGCACTACACGAAGCTGCGTACGGCGATCAAGGCCGGCAACGGCGCCCCGGACGTGGCGCAGATGGAGTACCAGGCCATCCCGACCTTCACGATCACGGACAGCCTCCTCGACCTGGCCCCGTACGGCGCGGCGAAACTCAAGGACACCTTCGTCGACTGGACCTGGGGACAGGTCAGCGGCTCCCAGGGCGAGATCTGGGCCATCCCGCAGGACACCGGCCCCATGGGCATGCTCTACCGGGCGGACATCTTCGACAAGCACGGCATCGAACCGCCCACCACCTGGGACGACTTCGCCGCCGCCGCGCGCAAGCTGCACAAGGCCGACCCGGAGGTCTACCTGACCAACCTGGCCGGGAACGAGGCGGCCGCCTGGCACGGCCTGCTCTGGCAGGCCGGGGCCAAGCCCTACGCGACCGCCGGCAAGGGCGAGGTCACCATCGACGTCGACGACGCGATCTCCAAGAAGCTGGCCGCGTACTGGGGCGGGCTGGCCCAGGAAGGCGTCATCGGCGTCGAGGCCGACTTCACCGACGCCTGGTTCTCCGCACTCAACAAGGGCAAGTACGCCACCTGGATCACCGCCGCCTGGGGCCCGGTCTTCCTCTCCGGTTCCGCCAAGTCCACCGCGGGCAAGTGGCGGGCCGCCCCCCTGCCGCAGTGGGACGCCTCCAAGCCGAGCTCGGGCAACTGGGGCGGCTCGACCAGCGCGGTCATCAAGGCGACCAAGAACCCGATCGCGGCCGCCGTGTTCGCGCAGTTCCTCAACAGCGACCCGGCCAGCGCGAAGCTGTTCAACACCAAGCAGTCGTTCTTCCCGGCGACCAAGCAGCTCCTCGCGGACCCGGCCTTCACCGCCGAAGCCCCCTCCTTCTACGGCGGCCAGAAGGTCAACCAGTTGTTCGCCGACATCGGCAGGACGGTCAGCCCCGACTTCCAGTGGCCGCCCTTCCTGGACCAGGCCGTCACCGACTGGACCGAGACCGTGGGCACGGCCCTGACCCGGAAGAAGGACGTGGTCGCCGCGCTCGGCGCATGGCAGTCGCGCATGACCACCTACGCCAAGGCCCAGGGCTTCACCGTCAAGTCCGCGTGATCCGCGGCGGGTTCCGTGCCGACACCCTCAGCTGACGGCACCCTCATCCGCCGGCACGGAACCGCCCCCGGCCAGCCCTTCACCCGAGAAAGGCCCGACGATGACTGCCACGACCGTGGCCCCCACCGAGGAGCCGCGCCGAGCGGGGCCCGGGCGCCGCCGCCTCGGTGGCCCGCGCCAAGGCGCGGCAGGCCCGCTCTTCGTCGCACCGTTCATGGTGCTGTTCCTGCTGATGTTCCTCGCCCCGCTCGGCTACGCCGCCTACCTCAGCCTGTTCCAGGAACGCCTCATCGGCGGGTCCTCCTTCGTCGGGCTGGACAACTACCTGACGGCCCTGAAGGACCCGCAACTTCGGGAGGGCGTCCTGCGGGTCGCGGTGTTCTTCCTGGTCCAGGTCCCGGTCATGCTCCTGCTGGCGCTGCTCTTCGCGCTCGCGCTCGACAGCGGCCTGCTGCGCCTCGCCCGCGTGATCCGGCTGGGCATCTTCGTGCCCTACGCCGTCCCGAGCGTGGTCGCCACCCTCATGTGGGGCTACCTGTACGGGCCGGACTTCGGGCCGTTCGCCCAGCTCAGCGAGAAGCTCGGACTGCCGGTCCCGCGCTTCCTCAGCGACGGCTGGATGCTGGGAAGCCTGGCGAACGTCGTCACCTGGGAGTTCGTCGGCTACAACATGATCATCCTGTACGCGGCCCTGCGGACCGTTCCGCAGGAGCTGTACGAGGCCGCGGCGATGGACGGCGCCGGCCCCTGGCGGATCGCCTGGTCCATCAAGCTCCCGGCGCTGCGCCCCGCCCTGCTGCTGACCCTGCTGTTCTCCGTCATCGGCAGCTTCCAGCTGTTCAACGAGCCGAAGCTGCTCCAGCCGATCGCGCCCGACGTCATCGACAACTCGTACACCGCGAACCTCTACGCCTACTCCCTGGCCTTCACCGGCCAGCAGGTCAACTACTCGGCCGCGGTGTCCTTCTTCCTCGGCCTGGTCATCGTGATCTTCTCCTACGCCGTCCTGTTCCTCGCGAACCGCAGGAGGACCTCGTGACGACCACGACCTCCACCTCCTCCGCCACGTCCCGGCCGGCCCCGCGCGCCACCGCGTCCGGCACCCCGCGGACCGCCCGCCGACGGCGCCGGCGACCGGCCGGGCGCCGCAGCACCCCGCTGACCATCGTCATGCTGGCCGTCCTGGCGTACTTCCTGCTGCCGCTGTTCTGGCTCGCCGTCTCCTCGACCAAGAGCACCCAGGACCTGTTCACCAGCTTCGGCCTGTGGTTCTCGCACGCGCCGCAACTGCTGGAGAACGTCCACGAGACGATCACGCACGACGACGGGGTCTTCCTGCACTGGCTGCTCAACACGGTCCTGTACTCCGTCGGCAGCGCGCTCGGGGCCGCGCTCCTGGCGGCCGCCGCCGGCTACGGCTTCGCCAAGTACCGGTTCCGGGGCGACAACGCGGCCTTCGCCCTCGTCCTCGGCGCCGTCATGATCCCGACGACCGCCCTGGCCATCCCCACCTATCTGCTCTTCGCGAAGGCGGACCTCGTCAACACCCCCTGGGCGATCGTGCTGCCCTCACTGGTCAGCCCGTTCGGCCTCTACCTCATGCGCATCTACGCAGCGGACGCCGTCCCGGACAGCCTGCTGGAGGCCGCGCGCATCGACGGGGCGGGGGAGGCGCGCATCTTCTTCACGATCGCGCTGCGGCTGCTGGCCCCGGGTCTGGTCACGGTCGTGCTCTTCACGCTCGTGGCGACCTGGAACAACTACTTCCTGCCGCTGATCATGCTCAACGACCCCGAGTTGTACCCCGTCACCGTCGGCCTCTCGTCCTGGGCGTCCCAGGCCTTCGGCGGCGGCAGCGGCGCGAACAGCAACATGCTCGCGCTCGTCGTCACCGGTTCCCTCATCTCCATCGTCCCGCTCGTCGTCGCCTTCCTGCTCCTGCAGCGGTACTGGCAGAGCGGTCTGGCCGCCGGCGGCGTCAAGCAGTAGCGCCCCGCCGACCACAGCGCCGACGCCCAGACCCACCCCCCTCGACTCCTCGGAGGTTCCCCCATGGCGGTCCTGCCCGCCCGCGTCCTCTTCGGTGCCGCGTACTACCACGAGTACACGCCCGCCTACGACGCCGAACTGCGGCCCGACGAACGGCTGAAGACCGACCTGGACCTGATGGTCGAGGCGAACTTCACGGTGATCCGGGTCGGCGAGTCGGTCTGGTCCACCTGGGAGCCGGAGAACGGCCGGTTCGACCTCGACTGGCTCCAGCCGGTCCTGGACGGCGCCCACGAGCGCGGCATCTCGGTCATCCTCGGCACGCCGACCTACGCGGTGCCGCCGTGGCTGGCCCGCCAGTACCCGGAGATCACGGGGGAGCGGCGCACCGGGGAGCGCATCGGCTGGGGCGCGCGCCAGGAGGTGGACTTCACCCACCCCGCCTTCCGCTTCCACGCCGAGCGGATCATCCGGAAGATCGTCGCCCGGTACGCCGACCACCCGGCGGTCATCGGCTGGCAGGTCGACAACGAGCCCGGCCTGCACCTCTTCCACAACCGCGGTGTCTTCCAGCGCTTCGTCGACCACCTGCGCGACACGTACGGCGACGTCGAGACCCTCAACCGCGAGTGGGGCCTGGTCTACTGGTCGCACCGGCTGTCCGACTGGTCCGACCTGTGGACCCCGGACGGCAACGAACAGCCCCAGTACGACGTCGCCTGGCGGGAGTTCCAGGCCCGGCAGGTCACCGAGTTCATCGGCTGGCAGGCCGACATCGTCCGCGAGTACGCGAACCCCGGGCACTTCGTCACCACCTGCATCTCCTACACCCGGCAGGGCGTGGCGGACGACGAACTGGCCGCTCCGCTCGACATCGCCTCCGGCAACCCGTACTACGACATGCAGGACGGCCTCCTGCTGCCCGACCCCACCCCGGACGAGCACGAGCAGGTCTGGAAGACCACCGGCGTCTGGTCCATGTACCTCACCGCGGACTGGATGTACTCCTCCCGTCAGGAGCCCTTCCTGGTCACCGAGACCAACGCGGCCTCCATCGGCTTCTGCTGGGACAACAGGCCCGGCTACGACGGCCAGTGGCGCCAGGCCGCCTGGGCGCACGTGGCACGCGGCGCCCGCATGATCGAGTACTGGCAGTGGCAGACCCTGCGCTTCGGCGCCGAGACCTACTGGGGCGGTGTCCTGCCGCACAGTGGGCAACCCGGCCGCACCTACGCCGAAATCGCGCGCCTGGGCGCCGAGTTCGACAAGGCCGGTCCGCTCGTCGCGGGGATCGAGCCGGACGCCGACATCACGATGGTCTACTCGACGCCGAGCAAGTGGCTGATGCAGAAGTACCCGCCGCTGTCCAAGCCGAACGGTGAACCGGACCCCGCCGCCTACCACCGCATCTTCGACCCCTTCTACCGGGGCGCCTTCGAGTCCGGCCGGCAGGTGCGCATCGTGCATGTCGGGCAACTGGTCGACGGCACGGCACCGGAGGAGGCCGCGCGCCGCCACCCGGTGCTGGTCGTGCCGGCGCTCTACCTCGCCACCGACGCCGCCCTCGACTGGCTCACCGCCTACGCCCACGCCGGCGGCCACCTCGTCCTCGGCCCCCGCACCGGATACGCCGACCACGAGGCACGCGCCAGGATCGAAAGGGCACCCGGCAGGCTCACCGAGGCCGCGGGGGTGCACTACGACGAGTTCAGCAACCTGGTGGGGACCGTACCCGTCCGCGGTGCGGGCGGCGGCCCGCTCCAGGTGCCCGCCGACGCGACGGCGACGCACTGGATCGAGGGCCTCACACCGGTCGACGCCGAGACGCTGGCCTCCTACGAGCACCCGCACTTCGGGCGCTGGCCCGCCGTCACCACCCGTCGGCACGGCGCCGGCCGTGTCACCTGCGTGGGCACGGTCCCCGGCCGTGACCTCGCCCGGTCGCTGGCCGCCTGGGTGGCGCCGGACCCGCGCGGCGGCTGGCGGGACCTGCCCGGGACCGTGACCGTCACCACCGGAACCTCGCCGGACGGGCGTCACGTCCACGTCGTCCACAACTGGAGCTGGCAGCCCGCACGCGTGCCGTCCCCGGTGCACCTGTCCGACGTCCTGAGCGGCGACGACGTACCGGCCGGTGCGGAGGTGGACCTGGGCCCGTGGGACGTCCGCGTCCTCGTCGCCGAGGGCGACGGCACCACCCCGCACGCCTGAGCCCCGCACCACTGTGACCGTTCATGAAGGAGGAGTTGTGCAGAGAAGAGCCCTGGGAAGAGCGTTGGGAACCTTCGGCGCGGCGGCCGCGTTGCTGGCCGTCCCCGCGTCCGGCGCACAGGCGTACAACCCGACCGGTGGAATCCTCTACCAGCTCGGCAGTGACGCGTGTCTGAAGGGGCGGGGCAACTGCGCGGTCTACCCGAAGACGGCCCAACTGCCCGGCGGGCGGCTGGTGGCGTCGTTCGAGAAGTCCACCGTCGTGGCGAAGTCGGGCAGCGCCGACGGGCAGACCCTGCCGGTCTACAAGAGTGACGACGACGGGACGAGCTGGCAGCCGCTGTCCGAGGTCAAGGCACCGGCGTACCTCTCCGCGGATCCCGAGTACGACCGGTACACCAGCAACTGGACCAACCCGTACCTCTACGTGCTCCCGCAGCGCGTCGGCGCCCTGAAGTCCGGCACGCTGCTGCTGGCGAGTGTCGTCTCCGGTGACGACGCCTACTACAAGGAGCACAAGGCGGCCGACCCGGACTGGACCCCGTCCAACGACGGCGACCGCAGCGATCTCGCCATCGCCCTGTACGCCAGCACCGACCAGGGCAAGAGCTGGAAGGTCCTGAACGTCGTGGCGACCGGCGGCTGGCAGGGGGGCAGTGCGGGCGCGGTCGGCAAGAACGTCGCCGCCGCCAACGAGCACCGCCAGGTGGACCCGCTGTGGGAGCCCTACCTGATGGTCCACAAGGGCAAGCTGGTCTGCTACTACTCCGACGAGAACGACTACGTCGGCTTCGACCCGGCCACCGGCGTCCCGAAGGAGGACCGCGCCGACGACACGGCCACCGACTCGCACGGCCAGATCCTCGTGCACCGGACCTGGGACGGCAGGAGCGCCGACTGGAGCGACCCCGTCGTCGACGTCTCCGGGTCGGTCCAGGACATGGGCGGCGGCAAGACCGAGATCGGCGGCGGCCGGCCGGGCATGACCAACGTCGTTCCCACGTCGGACGGCAGGTGGATGCTCACCTTCGAGTACTGGGGCGGCGGGGCCAACACCCGGTACGTCATCGCCGACGACCCGCTGAAGTTCTTCCGCGGCAGCCAGACCGGCATGTCGGTCGGCTCGCTCCCCGTCGTCGCCGGGTCCCGCCCGCTCGCGGGCGGCGGCAGCCCGGTCCTCATCCGGCTCCCCGACGGGCGTCTCGTCTACAACGCGGCGAACAGCGGCAGCGTGTGGGTCAACGAGAGCGGACGCAGCGACGGCGTGTGGACCGAGTACCAGACGACCTCGCCGGCCGGCTACAGCCGCAACCTCCAGTACGTCGACGACACCGGCCGCGTCGCGATCCTCAACAACCAGGGCACGTCCACCATCGCCTACGCCGAGGTCGACCTCGGCGACTCCGCCGGCCCCTACCACCGGCTGGTCAACCGCAAGACCGGCCAGGTGATCGGCACCGGCAACAAGACCAACGACGCGAACCTCGGCAACGGGGACACGCCGGACGTGGTCCTGGAGGACGCCGGTGCGGCGGCCGACCCGGACACCCAGCAATGGCACGTGGTGACCAAGCCGGACGGCGGCACGACCCTGCTGAACAGGTCGGGCGGCCGTGCGGCGGCCATCTGGACGGGCAACGCCACGGTCGGCCAGCGCATCGGCCAGTGGGTCGACAACAGTCCGGCGGGCAGCTGGAACCTCGTCAGGACGTCCGACGGCTACTTCAGGCTCCAGGCCGTCAAGAACACGAGCCTCTACCTGACCGGGGCGTCGGCGGGAGCGCCGCTGACCCTGCAGAACGCGGCCGACGACGGCTCGCAGGAGTGGAGGCTCGTCCGCTAGGCCCCGCCCCGTCCAGACGGTGACGGAACACCGCTCGGGGTCCGGCGACAAGACCGGACCCCGTCCCGGGACACACCGCTCGCCCGGCTGTGGCGACCGTCACGAGAGCCCGGGGGGCCTTGCGCGTACGCTGATCGAGGCCGTGCGAGGGGCGCCCGCGAGGACGACCCCGGACGGTGCGGGTGTTTTTGCAGGTCAGAGGCTTGATAGCCCTGCTTGGGTCAGCATACGGTCAGCATCGGCTGCGGGAGCATCCCAGCTTGCTGACCGCCGCCATGACGGGGGACCTGGACACAGGTGCCTGACTCCCTCTTGAGACGTTCGCTGCGTGCCTTGACAGCTCGTCCGCGGCATGGGTCTTGAGTGAATGTGCTGCGTTCGGGGCCGAAACGGCGTGCCTTATGGATGCCGCCTGCCCCCTCCGCTGTCGCCACCTCGCCCGCCCCGGTGTCCTTCTCGTCCACTGCGCTGACGTCATGGGCCTCGGCTTCGACACCGTCGTCATTCCCGACGCCGAGACCGAAGCCGCAGTCCACTCCACCGCGGCGGCCCTCCGCGCGACCTGTTGCATCACGATCACCCGCGCCCACAACCGGGGCTGGTCCTAGGTCGGCAGGTAGCCGGTTGCCGCACCACCCGGGGGCTGCACGGGTAGGCCATGATGCGCTAGGCCTCCACGGGGTGAGATGTCTGAGGGAAGGGCGGGTGGAGCCCGACCCGCACGTACGACATGGGGCCCGTATCCGCCATGCCGCCGCCTCCCAGCAGCGATACTGGATGCATGGATACGACGATCACAGCCCCCCGTGCCGAGGTGCTGCGAGACCGCTACCGCAGCCGACTGCCCGAGCGCTTGCAGGAGCTGGCCGGCCCCGTCGAGGGCAACGTGGACCTGCCGCTCCACATCGTCTGGTCCGGGAGGACGAGCTACAGCCTGGACCGTCCGAAGTCCCGTATGACGCTCTACCGGACGGTCCTAGCCGAAGGACTGGGTGAGGACCTGGTGGCTCTCCTGCACCACCGGCTGCTCACCGAGCAGTGGCCCGTGCTGCGGCGCTTGATCAGTCCCTACATCCGTGAGGTCTGGGAGGACGCCTTCCCCGAGCTGCTCCGCACCGCTCTCGCTGACCCGACCGCCGCGTGAAGCTCACTCCGCTCCACGAGCGTCTCCTCGCCGACATCCTCGACCTCGGCTCCCCCTACCCTCTGGTCCTCACTGGCGGATACGCCGTGCAGGCCCACGGCCTGGTCGAACGCTTCAGCCGTGACCTCGACGTTGCCACCGAGAACCCCGCTCCGATGCAGGAGATCGTCGCCTCACTCACAGCAGGCCTCAGCGCGCGCGGATGGCGGACCATGCACGTCCAGACTGATCCGCTCAGTGGCCGGTTCCTCGTCACCGATCCGGACACCGGAGAGGAGTGCGAGGTCGACGTCCTCAAGGAGGCGTTCTGGGCTCCGCCTGCCCAGACCCCCTATGGCCCCGTTCTTTCCCTCGATGACGTGATCGGCACCAAGGTCCGTGCCCTCGCCGACCGCGGCACCGTCCGCGACCTCATCGACGTCCAGGCAGCCTCCCGCGACCGGTCTACCGCCGACCTCGAATCCCTGGGCCGCCGTCGCGCCCACGACGAGTTCAGCCTCGAAGACCTCCGGGACCGGCTCATCGGCGCGGACTGGTACGAGGATGAGGACTACACCGCGTACGGGCTCACCTCCCGGCAGATCGAAGAACTCAAGGCGTGGGCGCTGGAGTGGGCGGAGGATCTGGGTGCGCGGATCCATGACGAGAACGCCTGAGAGGCGGTCATCACGGCGAAACCGGGGTGCGGTAACGGTCAAACACTGCATCCCGCTCCCACTCCCAGGCCCAGTCCGGGTCCCGACGGTGGAACTCGGTAACAGCCAGCTCGAAGAATTGGTCGGAAGGCTTCCGGCTGGATCCATTGACTACCAGCGCTGACAGCATCGGCTCGGGACCGGTGCTGTCCCGGCGGCAGACGTCTGCCAGTAGAAGCGACATCATCCGGCCGTGGTAGTGCACCCGGTGCTCCGGTGCCACGGCCTCGCTCAGCGCCTTGTAGGTGTTGGTCCGGCCCTCTCGGGCTCACCCCTTCAGAATCGTCACCATGGCGTCCCGGGCAGCCATGTAGTCCGCATCTCCGTACTTCATCTGAGCCCCCTCCAGCCGACTGGAGCGACACGATATCGAGTCGGGGCGGTGCCGAGGTTGGATCTGAAAAGTTGCCCGCTGCCGCCTCGGAGACGGAGGAGCGGGGACGTCCACCGGTTGCGTCCTGGAAAGTGGTGTACGGGTTCGACCTGATCCGGACACTCACTCCGACGCCGGGCCAAACGCCCGGATCAGGTGGGAGCCCGTACACCACTTCCCAGGACGCAAGCCCTCTAGAGTGCGGCACATGTCTGCTTCGTCAACTGAGCTCAAGGCTGAGGACCCCCTGGCGCCGGTGTACCCCTTCAATGCGCCAGGGGAGCCGATCACCCTCTACGACGGACCCATTGGACCGGCCGGGGCTGAGGTGCCCGGGGTTGTCCAGTACGACTGCTCCCCGAAGCCCGGGATCTCTTGGCGGTTGCGTACCGAAGACTATGACCCCACCTCTATGGACAGGACTGAGCTGAGTCTGCTCAACCCTGGTATCGAACTGCCGGTGTCCGCCAGAGACGCTGTGAGCGGCTGGTCCAACGGCACTTCCTACGGAGACCCCACCGCCCCGCTCGACCGTGTTGTTGCCCACTGGTTCAATCTGCCCCGATGGCGTGGATCAGCCCACCTCGGGGCTCATGCTGCTGATGGGACGCCGCGACTGGTGTCGGCCGGACGCAGTGTGTATGAGGCGGACGGGTGGAGGATCACGCTCGACGTCCGCCCCGATCACAAGGCCGTCTTCTCTGATGTGCGCCAGGCCGACGTCTACGTCATGACTCACGTGATGGAGATCCGTCGGCTGGACGGAGCCACGTTCACGGCCGCCGAGGTCACTCCGGTTCTCAGTGCGCTGCACGTCGGACTGTCCTTCGCGCTCGGCCGGTGGGTCGCCCCCGCCCTGCCCGTCGGCCTGAACGACCAGGAGCATACGGTGTGGGGCCAGTGGGGCCCGATGCTCTGCGACCCGGCGCGCCGCATCAGCTCCGGCTGGTGGTACCCCGAAGACCAGAAGTCCTTGGCAGATCTGCTGGCCTGCCTCCTGCCCACCTTCCGCGATCCCGGCAAGGGGCAGGCGCTTCGCCTGCAGATGCAGTACGCGATCACTGCCATAGTCGATCGAGGGTTCGTCGAGCAGCGGATCATGAGCGGAGCTGCGGGACTGGAGCATGTGATGTGGCAGGAACTCGTGCTCAGCGGGCGGCTCACGGAAGCCGAGTACACATCCCGCGCACGGTCGGCTCATGACAAACTGCGTATGGTCCTGACGGAGTCCGGGGTCGATCTGAGGGTGCGCGCAGACCGTCTGCCGGCAGCCGCTGCCTATGCGGCCAGACAGCGGGTAGACGGCACTCGGCCGGCGGACGGCGCCGACGTCGTCACCCGAGTCCGTAACCGTCTCGTGCATCCCAAGGACACACAAGAGCCCGTCTACGGGGTCAAAGGACTGGTCACCGACACCTGGC
Source organism: Streptomyces olindensis (assembly GCF_040645895.1). Classification (NCBI taxonomy): domain Bacteria; kingdom Bacillati; phylum Actinomycetota; class Actinomycetes; order Kitasatosporales; family Streptomycetaceae; genus Streptomyces; species Streptomyces olindensis. Next base: position 26,361 of record NZ_JBEYZD010000023.1, read on the forward strand.
TCCTGACCCGCCACTACCTCGCGCTGCTGGTGCTCCGCTCGATCGGCTACCGAGGCTCCTACCAGGACCTCTCCAGGACCAACAGGTGGGTCGGTGAGACCGAGCCCGTCCCATGGGCGTGAGGTCGAGCAAGCCTTCAGGAGCCGACAGCGCTCTTTCCGGGCTTGGAGGCCCCTGCGGTCGTACGAGGTGCTGGGCGACATCGTTGCGGCTGATGTCCTGCGAAGTCGCAGCCTCGCGGATCGTGCGCTACCGCATCCTCTATTGATGACGGCGGCGTCCGAGTCCCGATTCGGTGACCGGAGGCCGACTGTGGCCTCCAGCCATGCCAACCTTTGACACCGGGAGGAAGCCGCGAACTTGAAGGTGCCCCGTGTGGGAGATAGAGGCGGATCAGCACCTCTGATGGGAATTCTTGAAGACGGCCAGGGCTGCTCGTCGCCCCGCTCGGTCAGGGGTTCAACAGAGTGGGGAGTGGCAACGAGCATGGAGAGCCCGACACTGAGGAACACCAGAGCGGAGATCAGGTCATCCCTGCTGGGTGCTGACAAACGGTGGACGAGGTCGGTCAGTGGCTACGGGTCGCGTGCATGATCACGGCCATCCCCGCGAGGCACACCAGGGCGCCGATCACGTCCCAGCGGTCGGGCCGGTAGCCATCGGCGACCATGCCCCCAGGCGATCGACCCGGCCACGAAGATCCCGCCGTACACGGCGAGGATACGCCCAGAGTTGTCGTCGGACTGGAAAGTGGCCGCCACCCCATACAAGCCCAGCGCGATGACGCCAGCGCCGATCCAGATCCAGCCCTGGTGCTCGCGGAGCAACAGCCAAGAGCTGTGGATGGGACCTTTCGACGGGGTGATCTCAGCAGCCGCGAGCCGGGCGTTTTCGCGCACCTTCGAGGCGGTATTGGCGGACAACAGCGCGGCGGTAACCCCCAGCGTGACAACATCAACGCATGGGCATCTTCAACTCCATCGCGCGTGGCCTCGGTAGCCTCCGCCCGCTGTCCGACGCGGAACTCGCAGACGAACGCGAGGCGCTGCGAGAGCGTTACGTATCCGCTGGGGATGTCAACGAAGCGGATAAACTGTACGACGAGCTGCACCGCTACGACGCAGAGATGATTCGCCGTGCAAACGAGGCCTATGCCCGCGAGAACCCGAACCCACCAGAGCCCAGGCATCGCGAGCACGGGTGGTACCTGCCGAACGACGACTAGGCGGGCCTCTACAGGTGACGAGTAGGTTCTTTTGCATGCAGTTCCGGCGAACCCGCCTACCGCGCAGGGTCGTTGGGCGACAATCTCTGCATGCTGGCACCGATCCCCCCTCCTCCACCGTCGCAGCGGAGCGTCATCATCAAGAAGCCCCGCAGCCTGGCCCGACGGCTCATGCAGGAGGCCGGCAGCGGGCCGCTGCCCGTTCTTGCCCTGCGCATCCAGGACCGCGCCCGCGCCACCGCCAATGACTTCCTTCGCGAGCACGGGTCCCGTGAACACCGGCTCTACGTCCTGGAGATCGCAGGACACACACCCCGCATCAAGATCGGGTACAGCAGCGCTCCATGGGAACGCCTCACCCGGCACATCGGGGAAGCCAATCGCTGGCAACACACGCTGATCCAGGCCCATTTCTCCGACGCTCTGCCCGACAAGGCCACGGCCAAGAGCGCTGAGCAGCAGGCGCACGCGTTCATGAGCAAGTTCTATGACTGCGTGCCGGGCTCTCCGGAGATGTTCGTTGGCAGTGACTTCCGCGCCGGGAAGACCTGCGTGGGGACTGCCGTGGCCTGTGCGCTGTGTGGACGGTCGGAGCAATAGTCAAGATCTGTGGACCGCTGAAGTCATGGCGCCACACACGCGAAGGCGGCCAGGCCCCCGAGCGCCTTCGGGGCGCGGTGGGGGCGGTGGGCAGCAGCAAAGTCCGGCATGGCAGTTCTCCTCGGCGAACTCGGTGAAGGGGATGGGAGAGCAGGCGCTGAACGCGCACACGGTCAGGTCGTCGCAGCCCGCCTCGACGGCGGCGACCAGGGCGGTGCGGATGGTGGCCAGGTCGGCGATCTTCGCGTCGACCTCGGCGAGCTTGGCCGCAGCACGTTCCTGGAGCCCCGCCACGGGGCAGCCGTGGCGGTGGCGGCCAGCCTCCAGCAGCTCGGCGACCTCCTCCAGCGTGAACCCGAGCCGCTGGGCCGCCTTGATCACCCCCAGCGCGGTCACCGCCTCCTCGCCGCACAGGCGGTGACCGCCATGCTTCGTTCCGGCTCGGCCAGCAGGCCGCGCCGCTCGTAGTAGCGCAGCGTCTGCACGTTCACCCCGGCCGCCTCGGCGACCTGCCCGCTGCGCAGGCCCGAGCTCAGGGAGACTCCTGCGAGGCAGCGGTCCGCGCCGCCAGGGCGTCCAGGACCGCCTCGCGCGCCGGGTCTACTGAAATGTCCAGAGAGATCAAGTCCTCGCCCGGGGTGGCGGTGAAGGTGAAGAACGAGCAGCGGCCGCTCTCACGCTCCACCAGGGCACGGACCCGCTCCTCAACGCCCCAGGTCTAGGCGCAGCCGGAGCGGCTGCGGCCGGGACAGCGACGTCAGCCGCTGGGACAACAGCGCATCCCACTCCGCGACCCGCAAGGACCGCTCCTCGGTGGGCAGCGTGCAGGACTGGGGCACCCACGCCAGATCACTCATCGCACTCACTCCCGTCATCACGCCCCCGAGGGCGGCGGCACCTTCAACGGTAAACCTGTACCTAGGTACAGGTTTCAAGTCTTGGGTGCGGCTACAGGTGGGGAGATCCACTGAGCATGTGTGGGGTGGGCCGAGTATGGGGTGGCCGATTTCAAAGAGCCCCATCACCTCGCCGGAACGTGCTCCCTGGCGCCGGAGCCGGTCCTGGGCGAACACAAGGCCGGCTGCCCCCGCACCCCGGTGGCCCCGCGGCGGGGTCATTCCTCCATACGCTGCAGGTCGGCCGCCCGATGGTCACCCGCGGACGCCAACCCGTCGACGAGGCGTCGCCACCGTGCGATCTGGTCCGGTGTCATGGCATCACGTGAGTGAAGCGTCCGGAGCCAGTCGGGGAGGTACCAGCACCTGCTCGCGGCGATGCGATGGTTGCCGTCCATCAGTCGCTCCGCCAGGCGGAGTCCCGTGTCCCTCTGCCATGTGAGCGGGGCGCACTTGCCGAGTTGTGCGAGTGCGTCGAGGGCCTTCGGTTCCTGACGGGCGAATACTGTCCAGCGGTCCAGGAGGCTGGTGAGGATGTCGGGATGGAGCCAGTCCTGCCGGGCGCGAGCCAGGGTCGCGTCGATGTCGGTGTCACTTATGTCGATTTCGGGCGCGGGCAGGAGCGACCCCAGCGCGAGGCCGTCCCAGTGATGGCTGGTGCGTAGCCCGGTGCCGTCGCCGATGGCGTCGAGGGCGGCCTCCATGACGACGGGCCAGACGGCAGGGAGGGACGGGCGCAGGCCGTCGTCGTAGGTGAAGAGTACGGCGAGGTCGCGGAGGAACTGGTGCAGGGCGCGGCTGTTAGCGGCGAAGTGCTGTGCGTGTGCTTTGAGCGGCTCGGTGTTGCCACTGACCGCTAGGTCGACAATGACGCGCGCGCTTCGCTTGCTGTGCCGGTTCTCGTACCCCTCCTTGGCCCAGTGGTCGGTGGCGCGGGCGTGGGCGGCGAGCAGGGTTTCGGTGAGTCTGTTCGCCCGATCCGCCACACAACTGTCGCTGAGGGATGCCGCGCCGGCGGCCACGAGCGGGGGGATCAGCGAGATCAGGTACAGCTGTTCCGTATCGACCTCGGGCAGCGTTCGCTCGTAGGGGCCGTCGAGCCGGGGACGCTCCCGTGTGCCGGTCTTCGGGTCCCAGTCGCCCAGTCGACAGTCCCGCAGTCCCGCCTCCACGGCGTCTAGCGCCACCTGGCGGCGGCACGGGCCCGGCTGTCGGTCGGTGTCGCATGGCGCGGCCCAGACGTATTCGAGAGCCCGGGCGAACGCCATGCGCACCTCGTCGAAGTGGTTCGTGCTGCAGCGGGTCAAGACGTCGATGATCGCCTGCCGGTCGAGGACGGCGTCGTCGGAGGTCACCGCTAGGAGCGCCGCCAGGCCGGTCGCCGCGGACCGGTCGGCCCCCATCGAGTAGTAGGAGGAGGCGGCGTACCCGGTACGGCTCGGTTCGGTGATCGCCTCGATCAGGACGGTCGTCGCCCATCGCAGGTCGTCGACCGGAACCCGGAGCCGTCCGCGAGCCTGTGCGACGGCAGCGGTGGCGGCGACGGCGGCGATCGCGTCAAGCCGGTCGACAGGAAGACTGGGTGTGTCGTCGCCCAAGGACCGCGCCTCGGCTATGTCGGCCAGAAGCGTGTCGGGAGGGGCGGTGCGACCGTCGGATCCGGCGTAGGTGTTCTGCAGGCGCAGGGCCCGGCCGGCCCGGTCGAGCATCTCGGTGTCGGGCCGCATGCGAGTCGCCAGCGGCTCGGGATGCTGGTACTGCACGGTCAAGTTGCCGGATCCGGCGGTTTCCAGGCGGAAGTTCTCCGGCCTGAACGTCGCTGCCCAGACCTGCACCGAGGCGAGGAAGTGGTCGGCCTCCGAGTCGTCCTGGGAGTCGGCGACCATTTCCTCCGCGCGGCGGACGAGTTCCTCTCCGGTGGCCGCGAGCTCGTCCACCCGGCCCTGGTCCCCCGAGAGGACCGCGCGCATAGTGAGTTCGGCGGCGACATCGCGCGGGCTGCTTCGGCGACGGGACCGCCCCACGAGATCGGTCTCGTCCGGGCCTTGTACGTGCAGTACTCCTTCACCGGCGACTCGCACGAACTCCAGCTGCCACACGTTCGGATCCCGCATCCAGGGGATCAGTAGATCGCCGGCCTGCTCCAGATGGCGCACCAGGAATCCGACGGCCAGACCGGGCATGGCCAAGTTGTTGCAGTCGCGCAACAAAAGCTCCACGACCTGGGCGGGAGAGATGCCGACGACGGCCACGAGTTGGTCCGCGAGGCGCTCGACCGCGAGCAGCGCGCTCACGCACGGGTACGGGCCGATCGACCCTCCCCGGTACCAGGCCCAGACGTGTTCATCCCCGACGCAGGGCCGAACTCCCACCCCCGGCAGATCCAGTTCTGCTCCGGTCGGCTCGTCAGCGGGTGCTCGGACATCGTCGCCGTGCACCCCGACCCGGACGGCCGCAGCGTGGTCGAGCATCCGGTTGATCAGAGCCAGTGCAGGGAGGGTGTGCGCCTTCAGGAGCGGCCAGAAGGGCCCCCGATACCACCCCGCCATCTGTTCGGTGATGCTTCCTCGGGCGCGGTGATGTCGGATGCCGTCGTCGAACGGGTACGAGTGGGACCAGCCGTATCTGTCCTCCTCAGGGTCGTGCTGTTCGATGTAGTAGGACTCGGCCAGGGCCAGCAGCAGATCCGGCTGATGCCTGGCCATCTCCGTCGCGGCCCAGAAGCTCTCCACGGCGGGCTCGAGACGCGCACCGTCGTCGTCGGCGATTCCCCTGAGGAACGCCTCGGCGCGCCTGTCGAGGTCGGTGCCGAGCATCGCCAGGGCTTCCACTGCGAATTCGTCCGAGTGCTCCGGATCGGATGCGAGCACGCGGTCCCGCAGCGCCTGCCGGATCGGGACTGGCTCGCTTGTCTCGGCCTGCACTAGTCCATACAGCCACGCCAGCACCAGTTCGCGGACTCTGCGGCCCACGTCGTGGGCGGTCCGTGAGTCGCTGTCGGAGCCGGTGTCGTGTGGGTGGCAGAAGGCCAGCTCGACCAGGGGCGCGAGTATCAGCGGGTCGCCGACGCCATGGGTCGCGTAACGCTGCATGGCCAGCCGGATTACCGTGCGCAAGCCGGCTTGCTGGTCCATCTGCAGCGCGGGCCATACACGGCCGAGTACCTTTCCGGCGGCACCGAGGGTGAGCACTGCCTCCCACGGCACGTCCGACCACCGCTCGCCGTGGTCGGACGCGATCCCGTCGAAGACGGTGCGCAGGTGGGCGAGCGACCGTTCGACGTCATCGGCGCCGAGTAGATGGGCCTGGCACGCGATCCGTGCGGCACGCAGCGCCCAGCGCGGCGCGTCGGCGGTTGAGAGGAGAGCGAAGCCGTCCGTGACGAGCAGCCGCACCACCGCCATGTCTCGCACGAGATCGCTGGCGAACCGATCAGACGGGCTCCAGGCGCTGGTCACGCCGAGCGGCGCCAGCAGACCGTCGGAGCGCAGGGAGGGCAAGGCGGCCGGGTCCGGTGGCACGGCGGTTTCGCGGGGAAGTAGTTGGCGTCTGGCCAGTGCCTGGAGAGACTGGTCGCGAGCGTCGGGGGAGGGGCCTCCCGCCGTCATCATCTCTCCGCGGCGTACAAGGTTGCGCCAGACGGCGGCGAACAGGTCGGCCTCCGACGCCGCTCCCTGAGGGGCCGCCACGCCCGGGCCCGCGCGCAACAGCATGTCCACCAGACCAGGTCTGCCCAGCAACCACCGCGTCCGCTCGTCACCGGCCCACTGCCGCAGCTGCGGAAAGACCTCGACGAGCCGCGTGGTCTCGGCTGGAGTCAGCCGGGGGACCTCGTGCTCGCGGACGAGATCCTCGACGATTCCGCCGTCCTGCGCCACGCTCTCCGCAGCCTGAACGAGCACGTCACGTGCGGCTCCCGAACCGTCGGCACGGGTGACCGCCACCACGCCGAGTCCGGCGGCCATGGCTGCCCGCGCGAGGTCCGAGAGCAGCTGGGCACGTCCTTCCAGCACCGACTCCGCGCCGTCGACGACCAGCAGACGCCCCTTACCCACCGCAGAGGCACCCAGCACCGCGGCGAGGCGGGCGCCGAGCAGCGCCTCGAATTCCGCAAGCGTTGCGGGGATCTCCCGCAGGTTCAGCACGGTGACCGCGACTCCATCGACTCGCAGCCGCCCAGCGGTACGCAGGGCCAAAGCCGACTTGCCGGCGTCGGGCTCCCCGTGGACGACCAGCGCGGTCGCCCGCGAGGCTACCGCCCTCGCTTCGGCGGCCAGAGCATTTCCGGCTTCGGTGCGCTCCAACTCGAGGTTCTCGCCGACACCGGTCAGCCGGAACCGGAGGAGGTTCTCGGCCGTCTCCGACAGGGCGTCGAGAGCACGCCACGCCGGGGCGTAGGACGAGGAGCGGTCAACGACCGCAGCCCCAGAGAGCTGCCTCCGGAGCATGCTCTCGGTGACGGTGGCCGCTGTCGGGGCGTAACTCCGGGACAGTCTCCCCAGAGCTTCGAACAGGGTGGCGGAACCCTCCACAGAGGCATCGGGGACGACGCTCCGCAGGCGGGCCACAGCCGCTGTACGGTCGGACTCGTCGGCCCCCTCCAGCCTCAGTTGCCACAACCAGAGCACGTGCAGGAATCGCCAGGTCAGCTCGGCGGCAGGCCTTTCAGTACTCACCTTCGGACTGCTGGCTGCCTGAGCGATCAACGCGTCCAGATGGCTCAGCCGCCTGCGAATCGCTTCAGTCGTGCGTCCCGGCTGCTTCACTACCGCGCGGAACGACTCCTCGTCGGGCTGCCCCCGTGCGATCACGGCCAGCTCATGCACCTGCCGTACGGCAGGACTGGTGCTGGCCACAGCGAGCGCCAGCCGCCAATGCCCCGCGCCGGCCTCGGGCCAGTGATCCGTGACGATCCGCAGGTAGGACACGAGCAGGTCCGCCGTGGAGTCGTCGCTGGTCGTGAATGCCGGGGCCCGGCGCACACCGATCGACAACCGCCGCTGTGCTCCGTCGGCCGTGTCCCCAACGACGATCAGGTCGTCCACGGGGCTGAAACTGCTGTCCTGGAAGCGTACGGACACCGGCGTCACGTCATCACCCAGTGCCGGTACGGGATCGCCGAGGAGGAGGTGCGCTAGCAGGACGGCACCGAAGTCGTGCTCCAAGACCGTGCCACCGCCGCCGGTCGCGTACGGGCTGGCCACCTGCTCTGCTGCGTCGCGCCCCACCATCTCCGCATCATAGGACGCGCCACCGACAGTACTGGCGGGCACGACGTCGCGCGGTTCGGTGCCACGACCCGTCTCAGGTGCGGAGGTTGAAGGCAGTCTTCTCCAGGAGGGCGTTGGTGTTCGTATCGTGGCCGAGGCCGAGGGCGAGGGTCTGGTACGGGAGGGCGGCGGGCCGCTCCGTGAGGCGGGCGGAGCCGCCGGTCATGGGTAGCAGCCCGAACGCATCCGGGTAGCGGTCCTCTGTACCGGCGGTGCAGAAGTCCGTCTCGTCCGGGCGGCGCGGCTCGTCGAGGAACGAAGGGCGCGGCCCCTTGAGCAGTGACCCGATGGCACCCCCAAATCTCCTGATATGCCGTCAGGTAGGTCAGCGTTTCGTCAGCATCGATCCTGGCAAGTTCCGCGAAGACCGTTCGAGTAGGTGCACCTTCGACGAGCCACAACAGCCGTGTTCGCGCTGAAGCCCAGGCAGGAGCCTGCTTACCGGAGAGAAGCGATGTTCCTCACAATCTTCGAGTCAGGCGCGTGCCAGTTGTAGAGTGATACCGCCCTTGACCTGCAGAAAGCTGGCAGGGAGCCGTCCTCCAGGAGTCCAAAGTGCTGCGTACTCTGTTCAAGTCCAAGATCCACCGTGCCACCGTCACCCAGGCCGACCTGCACTACGTGGGATCGGTCACCATCGACGCCGATCTGCTCGACGCCGCCGACCTGCTGCCCGGTGAGCTCGTGCACATCGTGGACATCACCAACGGCGCCCGTCTGGAGACGTACGTCATCGAGGGCGAGCGCGGTTCCGGCGTGATCGGGATCAACGGGGCCGCGGCCCATCTCGTCCACCCCGGCGACCTGGTGATCCTCATCAGCTACGCCCAGGTGACGGACGCCGAGGCGCGGGCACTCACCCCCCGGGTCGTGCACGTGGACGGCGACAACCGGATCGTGTCCCTCGGCGCCGACCCGTCCGAGCCGGTGCCCGGGTCGGACCAGCAGCGCAGCCCGCAGGCCGTAGGGGCCTGACCGATACGGAGGAGCAGGAGCGTGTCCATGAGCGACCCGGAGATTCGCGACGACCGGGCGGCGGGCCGTCTGGAGGCGGTGGCCGGCGGCGAAGTCGTCGGGCGCATCGAGTACTTCGTGCTCGACGGCCCCGAGCGCGCGCTCGTGCCCGTCCACACGATCGTCGAGCCGGCCCACGAGGGCAAGGGCATCGCGGGGTCGCTGGCACGCGAGCTCTACGCCATCGCGGCCCGCGAGGACAGCGCGGTGGCCCCGCTGTGTCCGTACGTCGCCAGGTGGGCCGAACGCCACCCCGACGAGGCACCGCCGGCGGGCGAGGACGTGCTGACCGCGGCGAAGGAATGGCTGCGGGCCCACCCCGGCCGTTTCTGACGCCGCACCGCACCCGCCGACGGGGGCTGCGGGGACGGACGGGGGCGGTGGGGACACCCCGTCCCCGCTACCCCCACCTGGCCCCCTTCCCGTCCTGCCGGGGGGTGACTGCCGCAGCAGGTGACGGGTAGGCGGGGGAGTAGTCCAGAGCCGGAGTCGAGCGACTGGCTGGAGGACCTCATGACGAACCCGTATCCCGACCCCGTGCCGCCGGCACCGACACCGGGCCCGGATCCCCAGCACCCGGAGCCGCACCCGGATCCGGTGCCGAATCCGCAGCCCCCGCCGGGCCCGGAGCCGACCCCGCCTCCGCCGGCCCCCACCCCGCCACCGGGACCGACCCCGCCGCCACCGGGACCGACCCCGCCGCCACCGGGACCGACCCCGCCGGGTCCGACCCCGCCCGGCCCCGACCCCGTGCCGGGCCCGAACCCCTCCCCGATCCCTCCGGGACCGGAACCCGTACCGAACCCGGAGCCGGGACCACCGCTGTCCTGAGCCCGGGCACGAGAACGGGGCGGTGGACGGCACCCGGCCGTCCACCGCCCCGTTTCGCACGGTCCTCCCGCGGCTACGCGGAGACCTCCGACCGGTCCTGGCCCCACAGCGTGTGGAACGACCCGTCACGGTCCACCCTCCGGTACGTGTGCGCACCGAAGTAGTCCCGCTGCCCCTGCGTCAGCGCCGCCGGCAGCCGCTCCGCGCGCAGGGCGTCGTAGTAGGCGAGGGCCGCGGCGAAGCCGGGCGTCGGCACGCCCTGCCGGGTCGCGGCGACCAGCACCTCGCGCCAGTCGTCCTGCGCGTCCGCGATCTCCTGCGCGAACGTCGCGTCCGACAGCAGGCTCGGCAGGTCCGGCCGGGTGTCGTAGGCGGAGCGGATCCGGTCCAGGAACGCCGCGCGGATGATGCAGCCGCCCCGCCACAGCGCGGAGACGGCACCCAGGTCGATGTCCCAGCCGTACTCGTCGCGGGCCGCGTCGATCTCGTGGAAGCCCTGCGTGTAGGACACGATCTTCGACGCGTACAGCGCCTGCTCCACCCGGTCGGCGAAGGCCCGGGCCTCCGCCTCGCCCATCGGCTTCGCCGTCGGGCCGGCCAGTCCGCGCGAGGCCTCACGCAGCGCCGCGTGCCCGGACAGCGAGCGCGCGAAGACCGCCTCGGCGATCCCCGACACCGGCACGCCCAGGTCCAGCGCGATCTGCACGGTCCAGCGGCCGGTGCCCTTCTGCTCGGCCTGGTCCACCACCACGTCCACGAACGGCTTGCCCGTCTCCGCGTCCACGTGCGACAGCACCTCGGCCGTGATCTCGATCAGATACGAGTCGAGACGCCCCTGGTTCCAGGTGCGGAAGATCTCCGCGATCTCGGCGGGGGAGTACCCGGCGACGTCCCGCAGCAACTGGTACGCCTCGCCGATGAGCTGCATGTCCGCGTACTCGATGCCGTTGTGCACCATCTTCACGAAGTGCCCGGCACCGTCCGGACCGACGTGGGACACACACGGCGAACCGTCGGCCGCCTTGGCCGAGATCTTCTCCAGCATCGGGCCCAGCGAGTCGTACGACTCCTTCGGGCCGCCCGGCATGATGCTCGGGCCGTTCAGCGCGCCCTCCTCACCGCCGGAGACGCCCATGCCGACGAAGTGGATGCCCTGCTCGCGCAACTCGCGCTCCCGGCGCCGGGTGTCCGCGAAGTGCGCGTTGCCACCGTCGATGATCATGTCGCCGGGCTCCAGCAGCGGCGCGAACTCCCGGATCACCGCGTCCGTCGGCTCACCCGCCTTCACCATCACGACCAGCCGCCGCGGCCGCTCCAGCGCCGCGACGAAGTCCTTCGCGGACTCGCACGCGACGAACTGGCCCTCGCCCCCGAACTCCTCGACAAGGGCGCGGGTGCGCGCGGGCGTCCGGTTGTGCACCGCCACCGTGTAGCCGTTGCGGGCGAAGTTGCGGGCGAGGTTGCGGCCCATGACCGCCAGACCCGTGACGCCGATCTGCGCTGAACTGCTCATTCGGTTCGCTCCTAAAGACTTCGGTACTGGTGCTGCCGGTGCTGCCCACCGGCGTGCCCCCGTCGACCATCCTGACGTGCCGCTGGTCCGTGCGCACGCGCGGGTCGTACGACGTCGTGCAGGCAGATACGCACAGGAGCCACGCGGCACTCAGCCGATGTACGCGTCCCCGCGCACGGCGCACCCGGGCACCGCGTGGCGTACACGGTGCACCGCCGTGGCGCACGTCGCGCAACAGGGGCCTCATACCGGCCATTTGGGCATCCGGGCGGCCGATAGCCGCCTTGTCCTGGCCGGTTCGCAACGCTTACTTTTGCCCCTCCTGACGCATGTCTAGGGGGGCAATCGATGGCCGTACGCGGCCGGCACCGCCGGTATCAGCCGAACAGGATCAACCGCGCCTCACTCACCGTCACCGCGGGCGGCGCGGGCATGGCGCTCCCGTTCATGGGCGCCGGCACGGCGCAGGCGGCGGACGTGGGCACCTGGAACAAGGTCGCCGCCTGTGAGTCCAGCAGCAACTGGAACATCAACACCGGCAACGGCTTCTACGGCGGGCTGCAGTTCACCCAGTCCACCTGGGAGGCGTACGGCGGCCGGGCCTACGCGGCCCGCGCGGACCTGGCCTCCAAGGACCAGCAGATCGCCGTCGCGGAGAAGGTGCTCGACGGGCAGGGCCCGGGCGCCTGGCCGGTCTGCTCGGTCCGGGCCGGACTGACCCGGGGCGGGGGCGAGCCCGACATCCGGCCCGCCGCCGCGGGCACGAAGCAGAACGACGCGCGGAAGAGCGAGAAGGCGACCGGGGAAAGGGACAGCGAGAAGGACCGGAAGAAGGACGGGCAGAAGGACCGGAAGAGGACGTCCATCGAGGACGTCCGGCCGCAGTCCACACCGCAGTCCCGGGCGGGCAGCGCCGAGATGTACACCGTGGTGCGCGGCGACACCCTCTCCGGCATCGCGGCGGACGAGCAGGTCCGGGGCGGCTGGCGCGGCCTGTACACCGCCAACCGCTCGACCATAGGGAGCGACCCCGATCTGATCGTGCCCGGCCAGCGGCTCGCGCTGAGCGGCGAGGGCACGACGAAGACGCGTCCCGCCCACAAGCCGTCTCCGTCGGCCGAGCCGTCCGCGAAGAAGCCGTCGACGAAGAAGCCGTCCCCGGACCGCGCCGAGGAGCACGCCAGGGAACGGGCGAAGGACCAGAAGGAGGAGCGGGCCGCACGGTCGACGGCCACCCGGCAGGGCCTGGTCGCGCCCGTCAGCGCCTCCCTGGGCACGCCCTACCGCAAGGCGGGTTCCGCCTGGTCGCAGGGCTACCACACCGGCGTCGACTTCCCCGTGCCCACGGGCACGTCCGTCAAGTCGGTCGCGGGCGGCACGGTGGTCACCGCGGGGTGGGGCGGCTCGTTCGGCTACCAGGTCGTGATCCGGCACGGCGACGGCCGCTACAGCCAGTACGCCCACCTGTCGGCGATCTCCGTGCGGGACGGGCAGACGGTGAGCGCCGGGCAGCGCATCGGCCGCTCCGGCTCCACCGGCAACAGCTCGGGCCCGCATCTGCACTTCGAGGTGCGGACGGGGCCCGGTTTCGGTACGGACGTCGACCCGGTGGCGTACCTGAGGGCCGGCGGCGTCAGGATCTGACGCGCGTGCGGTGCCGGCCCACCGTGGGCATCGGGACGTACGGGATGCCGTAGAAGGGCACGTAGGAGAGCGGGCGTCGGTCGTCGGCGGACACCGACGGCTCCCCGCTCTCGTACGCGACGTCCGGCCCGGGCGCGGTCCCCGGGCCGGGTACCCGGACCTGCTCGACGAGCAGCGGCGCACCACCGGCCACGACCTCGGCCTCGGCCTCGGCCCGCACGCTCGGCAGGGCCGCCGTGAGGGGGCCCGCTGTGACGGGGCCCGCCGTGAGGGAGCCCGCCGTGACGGAGCCCGTCGCCCCGAGGCCCGTGTCCACGGGGGCCGGCCCGGTCCCCGCGATCTCCAGCCCGGCGCCCTCGCCCTCCGGGTGGGGCTGCGTCAGCCGCTCCGTCGTCAGGAGGATCAGTCCGCCCGCCGCCACCACACCGCAGCCCAGGGCGAGCACCGTGCCCGTCGTGCCGTAGCGGAAGGTTTCGCCGAACATCGTGATGCCGACCGCGGCCGCCACCACCGGGTTCACGACCGTCAGCGTCGCGAGCGGCGCCGCGAGGCCGGCGCCCCGGTAGGCGGCCTGCGACAGCAGCATGCCGGCCGTGGCCAGGACACCGATCACGGCGAGGGACGGCACGTCCGCCGCCGACACCCCGCCGGTCCAGTCGACCGCGACGGTCTTGGTGAACACCGAGGACATGCCGAACGCGATGCCCGAGGCCGTCGCCAGCAGCGTGCTGCGGACCGCCGGGTGCCGGTGCGCGGCACGCGCGGCGATCATCAGCGCCACCACCACACCCGCGGTCACGAGGGCGACAGCCGCCCGCTCGGCCGTGTTCAGCGACTGCGCGTCGGACGCGGCGACCAGGGACAGCAGACCGGCGAGCCCCACCGTCGCCATGATCGCGCCCCGCCAGGCCGTGGCGCCCGCCTTGCGGCCGACGAACAGCGCGGCCATCGGCAGGGCCACCACGATGGTCAGCGCGCCGAGCGGCTGCACCAGGCTGAGGGGGCCGTAGGCCAGCGCCACCACGTGCAGCAGACCGCCGAGGCCGTTGAGCGCCACCGCCGCCCACCAGCCCGGCCGGCGCAGCGGCGCGTACTCCTCGCCCGGCGAGGACTCCGCCACCCGCTCCTGCACGATCGCCCCGCCCGCGTAGGCGACCGCGGAGACGAGGGAGAGCAGGACGGACAACGCGAGGGCGCTCATCGGCTGCTCCTCTGCGTCAGGCGGGGGCGCTCGGCCCGGCGCGGCGATAGGTCGGCTTTCATGACCAACACCCTGCCGTGTCCAGGTCTTCCCGTCGTCGTCCCTGAGCACTCATTGGGTCCTACTGCCGATGGAGTACGAGGGGAACCTCGTCATCCCCAGGGTGGGCGACGCCGGTCGGGGGTCACCGGGTCGCATCCCTTAGGGGCCTTGGTACTACTGCTCTTCGTGGACCTCGACCCCGGCCTCGCCGCGCTCCGCCCGCTGGGCGGCTTCTTCGTGCTGCGCACGGAGGGAGCCGCGGCCGGGCCTCTTCCCACTCTCGCACAGGCCTACGCCGAGCGGTCACCGGATGTAGCGGGAAATCCCCTGATTTTCCGGGTCCACAAGGTCGCGAACGCCCTGCGCGCCCCGGAGTTGCGGGTCGCCGCGTCCGTGACCCACCAGGGGCTCGCGGCCCGGCTCTGGTCGGTGACGCTCGGCTGCGCCGCGCTGTACGGCGGCATCCCCGACCTCGACGCCCGGCTGCTGCACTGGGACGCCGACGGCAGCGCCCCCGACGACCTGTGGCTGTCCGACGTACGGCCGCTGCCCGGGGACGCGCCGACCCTCGCGGACACCGTCCTGCACGGCCACCTCGAACCCCTCTCGGCCGCCCTGCGCGCCCACCACCGCCTCGCCCCGGGCCTGCTGCGGGGCAACGCCGCCTCCGCGCTGGCGGGCGCCGCCCGGGAGTTCGACCGCTGGGCGCGCGGGCAGGGCCGTACGGACGCCGCCGCCCGGGCCCGCTCCCTGGCCGCGGAACTCCTCGCGCACCCGCTGCTCGACGGCGCCGGAACCCTCACCGGCACGGCCTTCCGGCGCCGCAGCTGCTGCCTGTACTACCGGGTGCCCGGCGGGGGCGTCTGCGGCGACTGTTGTTTCCCGAGGCCGCCCCGCTCTTCCCCACGCGCCACATCTGGGTGACCATGAAAGGGAACGGCCGCTGAGAGCAGGGAGTTGCGGGTGCGCGTCGGACTGCTGACCCGGGAGTACCCGCCGGACGTGTACGGCGGCGCAGGTGTCCACGTGGAGTTCCTCGCCCGGGAGCTGAGACCCCTGGTCGACCTGGACGTGCACTGCTGGGGCGAGGGCCGCGCCGACGGCGTGCTGCGCCACCGCCCCTGGTCCGCGCTCGACGGGTCCAACGACGCGCTGCGCACCTTCTCCGTCGACCTCGCGATGGCCGCCGCCCTGCAGGGCCGCGAGCTGGTCCACTCCCACACCTGGTACGCCAACCTCGGCGGCCATCTCGCCAAGCTGCTGTACGGCATCCCGCACGTGATGACCGCGCACTCCCTGGAGCCGCTGCGCCCCTGGAAGGCCGAGCAGCTCGGCGGCGGCTACGAGCTGTCCAGCTGGGCCGAGCGCACCGCGATCGAGGCCGCCGACGCGGTGATCGCCGTGTCCGGAGCCATGCGGGAGGACATCCTCGGCTGCTACCCGGCGCTGGACCCGGAGAAGGTCCACGTCGTGCACAACGGCATCGACACGAGCCTGTACCGGCCCGACCACGGCACGGACGCCCTGGACCGGATCGGCCTGGACCGCTCCCGCCCGTACGTGCTGTTCGTCGGGCGGATCACCCGGCAGAAGGGCGTGCCCCACCTGCTGCGCGCGGTGCGGGACATCGACCCGGCCGCGCAGGTCGTGCTGTGCGCGGGCGCCCCCGACACGCCGGAGATCGACCGGGAGTTCCGCGAGCTGTTCGCGGAGCTGAGCGCGGTCCGCGACGGCGTGCACTGGATCCCGAAGATGCTGCCGCGTCCGGAGGTGATCCAGCTCCTGACGCACGCCGCGCTGTTCGTCTGCCCGTCGGTGTACGAGCCGCTCGGCATCGTGAACCTGGAGGCGATGGCCTGCGGCACGCCCGTGGTGGCCTCGGCGGTCGGCGGCATCCCCGAGGTGGTGGACGACGGCACGACCGGGCTGCTCGTCCCGCCCGGCGACGGCTTCGAGGCGGGGCTCGCCCGGGCCATGGACGCCGTCCTGGGCGACCCGGCGGCCGCCCGGCGGATGGGCGAGGCCGGGCGGGAACGCGCGGTCGGCGAGTTCGGCTGGGACGCGGTGGCCCGCCGCACGGTCCGGCTCTACGAGGAGATCGTCAAACAGGCTTAGTGCGTGCTGCTCAGGGGCAGGCATCGGGAAATCGGCGTGAGGGGAGCGGCCATGCGTGGTGGTGGTCCTTCGGTCCTGGGGATCGTGCTGGCGGGCGGCGAGGGCAAGCGGCTGATGCCCCTGACCGCGGACCGAGCCAAACCGGCGGTGACCTTCGGCGGCACGTACCGCCTGGTCGACTTCGTCCTGTCCAACCTCGTCAACGGCGACATCCTGCGCATCTGCGTCCTGACGCAGTACAAGTCGCACTCGCTGGACCGACACATCACGACCACCTGGCGGATGTCCAACCTGCTGGGCAACTACGTGACACCCGTGCCCGCCCAGCAGCGTCTCGGCCCCCGCTGGTACCTGGGCAGCGCCGACGCGATCCTGCAGTCGCTGAACCTCGTCTACGACGAGCAGCCCGAGTACGTCGCCGTCTTCGGCGCCGACCACGTGTACCGCATGGACCCGCGCCAGATGCTCGCTCAGCACATCGACAGCGGCGCGGGCGTGACGGTCGCCGGGATCCGGGTGCCGCGCACCGAGTCCTCGTCGTTCGGGGTGATCACACCGGGCTCGGACGGCCAGACGGTGGAGCGCTTCCTGGAGAAGCCGGCCGACCCGCCGGGGCTCGCCGACGACCCCAGTTGCGTCTTCGCCTCGATGGGCAACTACATCTTCACCACCAAGGCCCTCATCGAGGCGCTGAAGCGGGACGCGGAGGACGAGTCCTCCGTGCACGACATGGGCGGCTCGATCCTGCCCCAGCTGACCGACCGGGGCGAGGCGGCGCTGTACGACTTCAGCGCCAACCACGTGCCCGGCGAGACCACCCGCGACCAGGGCTACTGGCGGGACGTCGGGACGCTGGACGCCTACTACGAGGCCCACATGGACCTGATCGCCGAGCGCCCCGCCTTCAACCTGTACAACCGCAGCTGGCCGATCTACACGCACTCGTACCAGCTCTCGCCGGCCCGCTTCAACGCCGGCGGCATCGCCAGCGAGTCCATCATCAGCGCGGGCTGCCTGGTCCGCGGGCAGGTCACCCGGTCCGTGCTGTCGCCGGGCGTGGTGGTCGACCCGGGGGCCGTGGTGCAGGGCTCGGTGCTCCACGACAACGTGCACATCGGGCGGGGCGCGGTGGTGCGCGGCGCCGTCCTCGACAAGAACGTCGAGGTGCCGCCGGGCGCCACGATCGGCGTCAACCCGGAGCGCGACGCGGAGCTGTACACGGTGTCCAAGGGCGGGGTCATCGCCCTCGGGAAGGGCCAGCGGGTCACCTGACGCGGCCAGCGGGTCACCTGACGCGGCGCGGGCGGCCGCCGACGCCCCGCAGGCCCATGACGCCTCCCGGGTGACTCCCACGGGGTGCCCGGCGCCGCGACCTGTGCTGGACTGACCGCACACGCACCATGAGTCCCGCCCCTTTCACCGGCGCGGGACTCAAGAGTGGGACTTAATCCGCTGTTAACTGTGCGTAGCCTGATCGTACTTGACCGTAATCGGCTGGGGGCGATTGACTGCTGGCCCACCCGTCGTCGACGCGAGGCAAGCCCTTGACTGCTGACCTGCTCGCTCCTCTCGACCTGGCGTTCTGGAACATCGAGTCCGCCGACCACCCGATGCACCTCGGCGCGCTCGGGATCTTCTCCGCGCACTCGCCCGCCGCGGGCGCCCACGCGGCGGACCTGCTCGCCGCCCGCGCCGCCGGCGTGCCCGGACTGCGGATGCGGATCCGCGACGTGTGGCAGCCGCTGCCCTCCGCCCTGCGCCGCCCGCTCGCCTTCGGCGGCGCGGCCCGCGAGCCGGACCCGGGCTTCGACCCCCTGCACCACGTGCGGCTGCACGCGCCGACCGCCGACTTCCACGCGGAGGCCGGCCGGCTCATGGGGCGTCCGCTGGAGCGCGGCCGGCCGCCCTGGGAGGCCCATGTGCTGCCGGGGGAGGACGGCGTCTGCTTCGCGGTGCTGTTCAAGTTCCACCACGCCCTCGCCGACGGGCTGCGGGCGCTGACGCTCGCCGCTGGCGTCATGGACCCGATGGACATGCCCGCACCCCGGCCCCGCCCCGCGGAGCCCCCGCGCGCACTGCTGCCGGACGTACGCGACCTGCCCGGCCTCATGCGCGGCGCCCTGTCGGACGTCGGCCGCGCCCTGGACATCGGCGCCTCCGTCGCCCGCTCCTCACTGGACGTGCGCTCCACCCCCGCCCTCGCCTGCGAGCCGAGCGGCACCCGCCGCACCGCCGGGGTGGTGCTCGACCTCGACGACGTGCACCGGATCCGCAAGACCGTCGGCGGCACCGTCAACGACGTCCTCATCGCGGTCGTCGCCGGCGCCCTGCGCCGCTGGCTCGACGAGCGCGGCGACGGCAGCGAGGGCGTCGCCCCCCGCGCCCTGATCCCGGTCTCCAAGCGCCGCCCGCGCACCGCCTACCCGCAGGGCAACCGGCTCTCCGGGTACCTGATACGGCTTCCGGTCGACGACCCCGACCCGCTGGCCCGCCTCGCCTCGGTCCGCACCGCCATGGACCGCAACAAGGACGCCGGCCCCAACCGGGGCGCCGGCGCCGTGGCGCTGCTCGCCGACCACGTCCCCGCCCTCGCCCACCGGCTCGGCGGTCCCCTGGTCGGCCAGGCGGCCCGGCTCTGGTTCGACATCCTCGTGACCAGCGTGCCCCTGCCCAGCCTCGGCCTGAAGCTCGGCGGCCACCCCCTCACCGCCGTCTTCCCCCTCGCCCCGCTGGCCCCGGGCCACTCCCTGGCGGTCGCCGTCTCCACCTATCGCGGCGCCGTCCACTACGGCCTCGTGGCCGACGGCGAGGCGGTCCCGGACCTCGACCTGTTCGCGACCGCCGTCTCCAAGGAGGTGGCGACGCTGATCAAGGCCTGCCGGTCCTGATCGGCGCGAGTTTGGCGGTGCGGCCCGGCGCTGAAGTAAAATCCGCCGTTCGACAGCGGGCGCGACGGGCGCGCCGCGACGGCAGAGCAGGGAACGACAGCGGCGATGACGGTGACAGAGGACGGCCCGCAGGCCATGGACGAGGCGAGCGGGCTCTCGTACGGACCGGGCATCGACCCCGAGCGCCTGGCCGTCTGCCTCAGCGTGCTCGAGGAGCTCGACAAGCTGGAGGTCGACCACCCGGACGCCATCGCGGTGCGCCGGGCCACCGCCGGCATCTACCGCACGGTCAAGCAGCGCCGTCGCCAGGAGCGCCGGGCCGCCAAGACCGCCCACGACAAGGCGGTCACGGAGGCCACGGCGACCGGCTCCGCCCAGCGCATCGACGACGAGACCGAGGGCCTGCTGCCCTCCTCGCGCACCGAGGAGGGCCGGATCGCGGGGATACTCCAGCGCCCGCGCTCCTGCTACACCTGCAAGACCCGGTACGTGGAAGTCGACTACTTCTACCACCAGCTCTGTCCGGACTGCGCCCGCGTCAACCGCGAGAAGCGCGACGTCCGCGCCGACCTCACCGGCAAACGCGCCCTGCTCACCGGCGGCCGCGCCAAGATCGGCATGTACATCGCGCTGCGGCTGCTGCGCGACGGCGCCCACACCACGATCACCACCCGCTTCCCGAAGGACGCCATCCGCCGCTTCAAGGCGATGGACGACTCCGGCGACTGGATGCACCGCCTGGAGGTCGTCGGCATCGACCTGCGCGACCCGGCGCAGGCCGTGGCCCTCGCGGAACAGGTCGCCGAGGCGGGCCCGCTCGACATCCTCGTCAACAACGCGACCCAGACCGTGCGCCGGCTGCCGTCCGCCTACGCCGCCCTGGTCGAGGGGGAGAGCGCGCCGCTGCCCGCCGGGGAGCTGCCCGCCCACCACGTCATCGGCGCGTTCAACTCCGGCGCGGTCGACGGCCTCGCCGCGCTGCCGCTCGGCAGCAGCGGCCTCGACGCGCAGAAGGTCGCCGACCTCGCCCTGGTCGCCGGCAACGCCAGCGTCGAACGGCACCTCGACGGCACGGCGATCGACGCGGGCGGTCTCGTCCCCGACGTCGTCGACACCAACACCTGGGTGCAGACCATCGAGCAGATCTCCCCGGTGGAGCTGCTGGAGACCCAGCTGTGCAACTACACGGCGCCGTTCATCCTGATCAGCAAGCTGCGTCCGGCGATGGCCGAGGCGGCGAAGAAGGCGGCGAGCGGCCGCGCGTACGTCGTCAACGTGTCGGCGATGGAGGGGGTCTTCGGCCGCGGCTACAAGGGTGCGGGGCATCCGAACACCAACGCCGCGAAGGCCGCGATGAACATGGTCACGCGGACCAGCGCCCAGGAGATGTTCCAGACCGACGGCATCCTGATGACCTCGGTCGACACCGGGTGGATCACGGACGAGCGGCCCCACTACGACAAGTTGCGGCTCGCCGAGGCCGGGTTCCACGCGCCGCTCGACCTCGTCGACGGCGCTGCCCGGGTGTACGACCCGATCGTGCGGGGCGAGGCGGGGGAGGACCTCTACGGGGTCTTCCTCAAGGACTACGCGCCGGGGAAGTGGTAGGGACCGGTCGGCTCGAAACCGTCGTCACCGGCCTACGCCGAACGGGCGATCCGCACAACGCCCTCGCGCGGACAAAACGGTACGGAAACGCGTGCTGAACGCGGGATGACGCGCGATCGTTACCGTCTGTTTTCAGCCCCATCGAGCGGGGGCCCGCTCATTTGGTTAATCTGGAGCGGACGGACAGCAGCACGGGGTCCTACCCACACCCACGGTCCGTCATGGGACAAGCCGGTTCACCACGGCCTGCTCTCCCGTGAGTCGACCGGCGCCACCGCGTCCGAACTGCATTTGACATCAGAGCCCGAGCGGGCGTCAGGCGCAGCAGGACCGGCGCGGACGTCCCGAGGGTGACCGACACATAAGGAGTGCGCGGTGACACCGGAGAAGACGAATCGCGATCAGCGCCCCAAGGAACGCGGCGAGCGCGCCGGCCGACGGGCCGACGAGCTCGGCAGCCTTGACGTGTGGGCCCGTTCGGCCCCGATCCGCCTCGCGGGCTACGAGGACGACCTCGCAGAGCCCCACATCCTGCCCAGCGTCGACTGACGGCGGGCGCACCCCCTCCGCGATCACCGACCGCACGGCCGTGCCACACTCGCATCCATGCTGATCAGGGAAGCAACGGCGGACGACTGGCCGCGCATCTGGCCGTTCTGGCACCGCATCGTCGCCGCCGGCGAGACCTACGCCTGGGACCCGGGTACCTCCGAGGAGGAGGCCCGGGTCCTGTGGATGAACCCCGCGAAACGCGTCTACGTCGTCGAGGACGACGGCGGAACCGTCGTCGCCTCCGCCTACCTCACCCCCAACTACGGCGGGCCCGCCGCCCGGATCGCCAACGCGGGCTTCATGGTCGACCCGGACCAGGGCGGCCGGGGCCACGGCCGCGCCCTCGCCGAACACCTGCTGACCGAGGCCCGGGCGGCCGGCTACCGCGGCATGGTGTTCAACGCGGTCGTCGAGACCAACCCGGCCGTGAAACTGTGGACCTCCCTGGGCTTCACCGTCCTCGGCACCGTCCCGGACGCCTTCGATCACCCTCGGCACGGCCGGGTGGGGCTGCACATCATGTACCGGGCGCTGTAGACCGTCTACCGGGCGCTGTAGCCCAACTACCGAGCGCCGTAGACCATCCACCGGGCGCTGTGGACCATCGGAGGAGCCCATGACCGGTCTTCGGGTGAGACCTCTCGCTGCGGCCACCTGGCCGGACTTCGCCGCTCTGGTCGAGCGGCACAAGGGCGTGTGGGGCGGCTGCTGGTGCATGGCCTTCCATCCCGAGGGCCTGAGCCGCGACCGGGACCCGGAGCAGAACCGCTCCGAGAAGGAGACCCGCGTCCGCGAGGGCCACGCGCACGCCGCCCTCGTCTACGACGGCCCGGACTGCGTCGGCTGGAGCCAGTTCGGGCCGCCCGCCGAACTGCCCCGCATCAAACACCGGCGCGCCTACGAGAAGGACCTCGACGCCCTCCCGGACTGGCGCGTCACCTGCTTCTTCGTCGATCGCGCCCACCGCGGTCGGGGAGTCGCCGCCGCGGCCCTCGAAGGCGCCCTCCAGGAGATCGCGCGGCTCGGCGGCGGATCCGTGGAGGGCTACCCCGAGGACACCGAGGGCCGGAAGGTCTCGGCGTCGTTCCTGTTCACCGGCACGGTGACGCTGTTCGAGGGCCGGGGCTTCGAGCGGGTCCGGCGCCTCGGCAAGCATCACTGGGTCATGTCCCGGACGGTCCCGGAACGGGCCGTCAGGGCCGGACGTACGGCCGGGTCATGATCTCCATGTTGTGGCCGTCCGGGTCGTCGAAGTAGGCACCGCGACCACCGAACAGGTCGTTGACCCGGCCCGGCTCTGTGTGGCTCGGGTCGGCGTAGTACGTCACCCCGAGCTTCTCCAGGCGGCTGACCATCGCGTCGAACTGCTGCTCGGGCACGAGGAACGCGTAGTGCTGCGGCTGGATCGGCTCGTCCGTCTTCTCGTAGTAGTCGAGGGTCACGCCGTTGCCCAGGTCGACGGGCAGGAACGGCCCGAAGGGGGCACCGACCTCCAGGCCCAGCACCGCCGCCAGGAACTCGGCCGAGAGCCGGCGGTCCGAGGCGTACACGGCGGTGTGGTCGAGGTGGGCGACGGTGGCCGGCAGGGCAGGGGTGTGCTGTGTGTGGGACATGGGGTTTGTTCGTCTCCGGTTCACTGGTCGGTGAGAACGCGCCGCGGGGCGCGGAAAAGAAGGGAACGGAGACGGGAGGCGGGGCGCGTGCCCGCTCCGGCACTCGGGCGGGGCCGGGCGGGGTCACCCCCGCCGTGCTCACGCCGAGGCCGGGCGCCTCACTCGTGCATGGCCCACGGCCGACCCGGCAGTCACCCGGCCGACTCTAGTTCACCGGCGCGGTACGCCGCCACGGATTTCTCTCCTCCAACTGGGCCGCCACGTCCAGCAGTCGGGACTCCGAGCCGGGGCGTCCCACCAGTTGCACGGAGCAGGGAGCGCCGGAGGGGAGGGTTCCGCAGGGGACGGCCATGGCGGGCCAGCCGGTCAGGTTCCACGCGGGCGTCAGCGGTGAGTAGTTCGTGTTGGCCAGTACGTTGCTCAGCCAGCCCCGCTCGTGCCAGGGCCCGGCCTTGGGGGAGCGGCGGGCGAGCGCGGGCGTGAGCAGCACGTCGTACTCCGTGAAGAACGGCTCCAGCCGTCGCCGCAGCCGTTCCCGGCCGCCCCCGGAGCTCACCGCGGCCAGGAAGGGGCGGCCGACCCGGGCGTGGACGCGGGTGCGCCGCGTCAGCAGGCGGGGGTCGAGGCCCTGGGCGTCCGCGGCCGTGCCCGCGGTCCAGTGGGTCAGCGAGGTCGTGGCGAGGGACAGGGGGTAGGGCGGGTCGGCGCGGCGGACCTGATGGCCCGCCCGCATCAGCGCCCCGGCCGCCTCGCGGGCCGCCGTCGCGTACGGGCGGCTGATGGTGACGCCGGCCAGCGGACTGCGCAGCGACACGGCGACCCGGAGCGTGCCCGGCTCGGACCGGGGAGCGGGCACGGTGCCGGCGAGGACCGCGAGCATCAGGCGGGCGTCCTCGACGGTCGTGGCGAGCGGGCCGTGCTCCGCCATGCCGAACCAGGTGCTGCCCTCGCCCGCCGGGACCACTTTGCTCCCCGGCTTGATGGTGACCAGGCCGCAGTTGGCGGCCGGTATGCGCAGGGAGCCCATGCCGTCGTTGCCCAGGGCGATCGGCACCATCCCGGCGGCGACGGCGGCCGCGCTGCCGCCCGACGAACCGCCCGCCGAGCGCGCCGGGTCCCAGGGGTTGCGCGAGGTGCCCAGCACGCCGTCCGTCGTACCGAAGACGCACAGTTCGGGCACGTGCGTCAGACCCACCACCACCGCGCCCGCGGCGCGCAGCCGGGCCACCGTCACATGGTCCTGGGTGGCGGGCGTGTCCGGTGTCGCGGCCGAGCCGACGCGCCGGGACTCGCCGCGCACCGCGAGGTTGTCCTTGACGGCCACGGGCACCCCGGCCAGCGGCAGTCCGTCCAGACCGCCGCGGGCGGCCACCTCGTCGGCCTCGGCCAGCGCCGCCTCGGCGCGGACGGTGCGGAAGGCACCCACCCGGCCGTCGAGCCGCTCGATCAGGGCGAGGTGCTCGGCGACCACCTCCCGGGGTGTGACCCGCTTCTCGCGGACGGCGGCGGATATCTCGGCGGCGGTGCGGCCGGCCCAGGTGGTCACAGCGGCTCCTCGGAGGGGAGAGACGGGCTTACTGGCGAGTACGTAGGGAGAACTGTGCACCGGCCGGGGGCGCACGTCGAGGCAGCGGGCTGTTTTATGCGCCCTGCTACACCCCTGGCGCCCCCAGGACCTCCGATCACCGGCTTCAACTTCCGTGCGTGCAGGCCCCATTGACAGCCGAAGCGGCCAGCTCAATCATCAGACGTCCGATGATTGGGGAGCCGTATGACCGAGTGCACAAGACGACGGGTGCGGTGGGCCGGGATCCTGGCGGCGCTGACGCTGCTCGTCACCCCGGCACCCGCGGTCGCCCGGGAGGAGCCGCGGACACCGGTCACCGTGCCCGCACTCGCCGACTGGTCGCCGGAACCCGGCGGTTACACCTACGGCCCGGAGACCCGGCTCGTGGCCGCGACCGGTGCCGCACGCCGCGTCGCCGGCACCCTGGCGGCCGACCTCCGCGCGGCGGGCCACGGCACGGTCCCGGTCGTCGGGGGCGGAGCCCGGGCCGGTGACATCGTCATCGACATCAGGCCCGGCAGGACCTCGCTCGGCCCCGAGGGCTACGAACTCCATGCCGGCCGGCGGCTGTCGGTGACCGGTGCCACCGAGGCCGGAGCCTTCTACGGCACCCGCACCCTGCTCCAACTCCTCGCGCAGGGCGACCGCGTCCCCGCCGGACGCACCGTCGACGTGCCCCGCTACCGGGAACGGGGCGTCGGCGTCTGCGCCTGCTACATCCACGTCTCCCTGCCCTGGCTGGAGAACCTGGTGCGCGAGATGGCGTACCACAAGCTGAACCAGCTGCTCCTCGAACTGAAGGTGAAGAGCGACGCCCACCCCGAGGCGAACACCTGGGGCTACTACACCAAGGACGAGATCCGCCGGCTGGTCGCCCTCGGCGAGAAGTACCACGTCGAGATCGTTCCCGAGATCAACTCCCCGGGCCACATGGACCCGTGGATCGAGAACCGGCCCGACCTCCAGCTCACCGACGCCGACGGCACCAGGCAGCCGTCACGGCTGGACATCACCCGGCCCGAGGCCTTCGCCTACTACACGAGCCTGATGGACGAGTACGCCCGGGTCTTCCCCGCGCGGCAGTGGCACATGGGCGCCGACGAGTACATGCTCGGCTCCGACTTCGCCAAGTACCCCCAGGTGCTGCGCTACGCGCGGGAACGGTACGGCCCGGACGCCACACCGCAGGACGCCTTCGTGGACTTCGTCAACCGCGTCCACGCCCACGCGGCCGCCCAGGGGAGGCGGCTGCGGATCTGGAACGACGGGCTCACCGGCGCCAACACCGTGCCGGTGGCGGCCGGGACGACGGTCGAGCACTGGCTGGACGTGGCCGTCGAGCCCAGCCGGCTCATCGCCCAGGGCCACCCCTTGATGAACGCGGCCTACGCGCTCTACCTCGTCCGCGGCGGCTTCCACACCGACACCGAGGCGCTGTACGACCAGAGCTGGGACCCGCGCAGCTTCGAGGGCGAGAAACTCTCCTCCGCCGACGGCATCACCGGCGCCAAGATCAGCCTCTGGCCCGACAACGGCCGCGGGGAGACCGAGAACGAGGTCGCCGTCGCCCTGTGGCCCGCCCTGCGGCACATCGCGCAGGCCACCTGGGGCGAACCGCGCCCCGACGCCACGTACGCCGGGTTCACCGCGCGCGGTGCGGCGGTGGGGCACGCGCCCGGATGGCGGGACCTGACCCGCGTGCAGGTGGCGGACGGTACCCACACCTTCCGGACGTCCGGCGCCTCCTTCACCGCCGCCGTCCGGCGCACCCCCGACGGCTACGTGACGCTGCGCACCGCGGACGGCTGCCTGGAGGTGCGCGGCGGGAGGCTCACGCTCAACGTGCCCCTCCAGCCCGGCGTCGAGGTGACGCCCGGGGTCTGCGACCCCGCCGACACCCTCCAGCGCTGGCAGCCGGTCCCGGCCCCGGGCGGCGGACACCGGCTCGTCAACGCCATCACGCGGATGACCGTCAGCGTGACGGACGACGGCCGGCTCGCGCAGTACCCGCCCGACCAGCGCACGCCCGCCGTCTGGCACCTGACCTGAGGAGTCATCGCCATGGCCGTGTCCCGACGCGTGTTCCTCGCCTCGGCCTCCGCCCTCGCCGCGACCGCCGGCCCGGCGGCACCCGCACGCGCGGTTCCCGAGGACCCCCACCATCGCATCCCCGTCAGCCCCGACGACACCGCCGAGGACCTGCTCCGCAAGGCCTCCCGGGTGCGCCCCACCGCACGGCAGATCGCCTGGCAGCGCCTGGAGCGCACCGCGTTCCTGCACTTCGGCGTGAACACCTTCACCGGCCTGGAGTGGGGCACCGGCGACGAGGACCCCGACGTCTTCCAGCCGGCCGGACTCGACACCGACCAGTGGGCCCGCGCCCTGCGCGACGGCGGCTTCGAACTCGCCATCCTCACGGTCAAACACCACGACGGCTTCGTCCTCCACCCCTCCCGCTACACCCGTCACACGGTGGCGTCGAGCAGCTGGCGCGACGGCCGGGGCGACGTCCTGCGCGCGTTCGCCGACTCCATGCGACGGCACGGCATCAAGGTCGGCGTCTACATCTCGCCCGCCGACGAGAACCAGTACCTGCACGGTGTGTACGCCAACGGCAGCGCCCGCACCGACCGGACCATCCCCACCCTCGTCCCCGGCGACGACCGCACACCGCCCCGCTTCCACACCCTTCCGGCCACCGACTACGGCGCCCACATGCTCAACCAGCTCTACGAGGTGCTCACCGAGTACGGCCCGGTCGACGAGGTGTGGTTCGACGGGGCCCAGGGGCACATCCCGCCGGACAAGGTCGAGAAGTACGACTGGGACAGCTGGTACGCCCTCGTGCGGGAGCTCGCCCCGGACGCCGTCGTCGCCGTGACCGGGCCGGACGTGCGCTGGGTCGGCAACGAGGGCGGCCTGGCCCGGGAGGACGAGTGGAGCGTCGTACCCGTCCGGGAGAGGGACCACGGGCGGACCGACTACGCCCTGCCCTACGACGCCCCCGACATGGGCAGCCGGGACGCGCTGGTCGCCGCCCGGCCCGTGGCCGACTTCCTGCAGTGGTGGCCCGCCGAGTGCGACGTGTCGATCCGGGACGGCTGGTTCTACCACCCCGACCAGCGGCCCAAGAGCGTCGAGCAGCTGACGGACCTCTACTTCCGCTCCGTCGGCCGGAACTCCGTGCTGCTGCTCAATGTCCCGCCGGACACGGACGGGTTGCTGCCCGCCGCCGACGTGGCCCGGCTGCGGGAGTTCCGCGAGCGGATCGACCGGGAGCTGCCGGAGGACCTCGCCCGCGGCGCCCGGACGAGCCGGACGCCGGGCGGGGTCACCGTCGACCTCGGCGGGGAGCGGGAGGTGGACCGGGTGCGGCTGGCGGAGGACATCCGGTACGGGCAGCAGGTCGAGAGCTTCGTCGTGGAGGCGTACCGGGACGGCCGCTGGACCGAGGCGGCCCGGGCGGGGGTCATCGGCGCGAGCCGGATCCTGCTGCTGCCGGAGGCCCTGCGGGCCCGCCGCTGGCGGGTACGGGTGACCGGGGCGCGCGGGGGCGTGCGGATCGCGGAGTTCGGGCTGTACCGCTCGCGGGTGTGAGTCGCTAGCGCAGGTGCCGGGCGAAGAAGGCCTCGGTGGCGGCCATCTCGGACGCCCACCGGGGGCCGAACGTGTGGCCCTCGCCGGGGACGGTGCGCAGTTCGACGTCCTTGCCCGCCTCCTCGAACGCGGCCGCGGCCTCGCGTGACCAGGCGAGGGGGCAGGTGTCGTCGGCGGTGCCGTGCTGGATCAGCAGGGGCTCGGTCGCCCGGTCGGCGAAGGTGAGGGGCGAGACGTCGCGCCAGAAGGCCGGGTCCTCCCCGGGCGTGCCGTGCTTCTCCTCGATCTCGGCCACGAGGGGGTCGCCGTCGGGCCGCTGGAAGTGGTCGATGTTCTCTTCCGGCCGTCCGCTCACCGGCGCGTACGCGACCGCCGCGTCGAACAGCCCGGGCGCCACGACCAGCGTGTTGTACACGACCCCGCCGCCCATGGACCGGCCGAACAGGCCGATGCGGTCGCCGTCGATCTCCGGCCGCCCGGAGTCGCGCAGGGCCAGCGCGGCCCCGATGACGTCCTCGGTGTAGCCGAGGCGCAGGTCGACGTCGTTGTCCGGGTCCTCGTCGGAGCGGGCGTGGTTGCGGTAGTCGGTGTGCAGGACGACGTAGCCGCCGCGGGCCAGGCGGTCCTGCTCGCGGGGCATGCCCTGGCCGCTGACGTAGACGTCCGGGTCGATGTACCCGTGCGCCAGCACCAGCGCCGGGAAGGGGCCCTCGCCCTCGGGGATGTTCATGATCCCCGAGATCGTCAGGCCGTTCGCCTCGTACGTGACGGCGTACCGGGTGTAGGCGGAGGTGCGGTCGAGCACGGCGCCGAGGCGCAGGTCGGAGCCGGTGTGCTCGCGCCGCATCAGGGCCGGGAGGGAGACGGGGTCGGCGGGGGCGGCGGTGGGGGTGGGGGAGGGCGTGCCGCGTGGGCTCTCGCTCGTGGCCCGGGCCGGTGCCGGGGACGGCTCGGGCGCGTCGTCGTCCCCGCCGCCGGTGCAGCCGAGCGCGACGGCCAGCAGCAGTCCGGCGGCGGCACCGGCGGTACCCCGTGGCCGCATACGGTCCATTGTGACCCCGTTCGAACGGAGGGAGAGACACAGGTCACATCCGTGCATGTCACATCCGGGTGAGGCCGCCGGCTCATAAGGGCGTAAGCACCGACAACGACGAAGGAGCTCACCATGAGCGCGCGTCTGGACGTCTTCGCCACCCCGAGCGGGAGCAAGCTCGTCAAGCAGTTCACCTCCGTGGGACGGCTGGTCGTGGAGTCGGCCCTGCCGGCCGCCACCCGGGAGCTGGTCTCGCTGCGGGTGAGCCAGATCAACGGGTGCGCGGTCTGCATCGACATGCACACCAAGGAGGCCGCGGCGGCGGGCGAGTCCTCCGTACGCCTCCACCTGGTCGCGGGGTGGCGTGAGGCCACGGTCTTCACCGACGCCGAGCGCGCCGCCCTGGAACTCGCCGAACAGGGCACCCGGATCGCGGACGGGGCCGGCGGGGTCCCGGACGAGGTGTGGGAGCGGGCCGTCAAGCACTACGACGAGGAGCAGCTCGTCGCGCTGGTGACCCTCATCGCCTTCATGAACACCGCGAACCGGCTGAACGTCATCCTCCAGCAGCCGGCGGGCGACTACCGGCCCGGCCAGTTCAAGTAGCGGCACGGCCGGTTCGAGCAGCGGCCCGGCCGGTTCAAGCAGCGGCGGCACACCGGGCCCTGGGCGTGTCCTGGGGCCCACACCGGGCCCTGGGCGTGTCCTAGGGCCCGAGCTGTGCCCGCAGCCACTCCTCCACCTCGCCCACGTGCGCGGCCGCCGCCGCGCGGGCCGCCTCCGGGTCGTGGGCGGCCAGGGCGCGGTGGATCGCCGCGTGTTCGCGGCGGGTGCGGGCGAAGGCGCCCTCCTCCTGGTAGCCGCGCCAGACCCGGGCGCGGAAGGTCCGCGACGACAGGCCCTCCAGGATCGCGGCCATCGTCTCGTTGCCCGCGGCCGTCGCGATCACGCGGTGGAAGGCCAGGTCGTGGGCGAGGATCTCCTCCGGATCGTCCGTGGCGTTCATCGCCGCCAGGTGCTTCTCCACCTCGGCCAGCTGGTCACGGGTGATCCGCGCGGCGGCCAGCGCCGTCGCCGTCGACTCCAGGATCCGCCGGATCTCCAGCAGCTCCACCAGGCGCGGGCCGCGTGACAGGTCCGCCACGACACCGAAGGTCTCCAGCAGGTCGCCGGCCTCCAGCTGCGTGACGTAGATGCCCGACCCGTGCCGGGCCTCCAGCACGCCCAGCACCGTCAGCGCGCGGATCGCCTCCCGCATCGAACTGCGGGAGATGCCCAACTGCGCGGCCAGGTCCCGCTCGGTCGGCAGCCGCTGGCCCGGCTCCAGCCGGCCCTCGCCGATCATCGCCTTGATCCGCTCGATGGCGCGCTGCGTCACGGTGCCCTTCTGCGGGGCCGTCTCGTCGTCCACGCCAGTCCTCCGATCACAGCGCTCCGGCGCAGTCTAACCACCGAGGTGGTCGGACCACTATGCGTCAGAGACGCGGAAATATGGCGTAGCGGGGTGTTCCGGCGGGGGAGTGGTCTGATAAGTATGCGGGCATCTGCTGGAACACCGGTCGATGGGAGCACCCAGAGATGCCCGGAAGCACAGTGCGGAAGCGGAAGCAATCCCGGATCGTCGGCGCGGTGGCCCTGGCCGCCGGCGCCGGTCTCGTGCTCGCCGGATGCGGCAGCACCAAGGACACCGGCGCCTCGGGTGCCGGCGGTGGTGACGGCACGGGCAAGGTGGGGGTCGTGCTGCCCCTGCTCACCTCGCCGTTCTGGCAGTCGTACAACGACTACGTGCCGAAGATGGCGAAGTCCGAGGGCGTCGACGCGATGAAGACCGTCAACTCCAACAGCGACCCCTCGCAGCAGATCACCGACATCAACAACCAGCTCAACCAGGGCGTCGAGGGCCTGGTCGTCGCCCCGCTGGACAGCGCCGCCATCGAGGCGGGTCTCGACCAGGCCGAGCGCAAGGGCGTGCCGGTGGTCGCCGTGGACGTGGCGCCCGACAAGGGCAAGGTGGCCATGGTCGTCCGGGCGAACAACGTGGCCTACGGCGAGAAGGCCTGCCAGTACCTCGGCGAGCACATCACCTCGGGCAAGGTCGTGCAGATCATGGGCGACCTCGCCTCGGTCAACGGCCGGGACCGCTCCGAGGCGTTCCGCGCCTGCGTGAAGAAGAACTTCCCGAAGCTGAAGGTCCTGGAGATCCCCGCCAAGTGGGAGTCCGACACCGCGGCCTCGAAACTGGACACGCTCCTCAACGCCAACCCCGACATCAAGGGCATCTACCTGCAGGCGGGCGGCGTCTACCTGGCGCCCACCCTCCAGACACTCAAGTCCAAGGGCATGCTGAAGAAGGCCGGACAGCCGGGCCACATCACGATCGTCTCCAACGACGGCATCCCGCAGGAGTTCGACGCGATCCGCAAGGGCGAGATCGACGCGACCGTCTCCCAGCCCGCCGACGCCTACGCCAAGTACGGCATGTACTACATCAAGGCGGCGATGCAGGGGAAGACGTTCAAGCCCGGCCCGACCGACCACGACTCCACGATCGTCAAGCTGCCCAGCGGCATCCTGGAGGACCAGCTGCCCGCGCCGCTGGTGACCAAGGACAACGTCGACGACCCCAAGCTCTGGGGCAACACGGTCGAATGAGTACCGCACTGGTTGAAGCGCGGGGCATCGTCAAGCGATACGGCCCCACCACCGCTCTCGCCGACGGGCGGCTCACCGTCCTGCCGGGCGAGTCCCACGCCCTCGTCGGCCGCAACGGCGCCGGCAAGTCGACGCTGGTCAGGATCCTCACCGGACTCCAGGCACCCGACGAGGGCACCGTCCGCTTCGACGGCGACCCCGCGCCCCCGCTCACCGACCGCGACGCCTGGCGCCGCAAGGTCGCCTGCGTCTACCAGCACCCCACGGTCGTCCCCGAACTGACCGTCGCCGAGAACCTGTTCATCAACCGGCAGCCTCTTCAACGGGGCTTCATCAGCTGGCGCCGGCTGAAGGCGGAGGCCGCCGCGCTCCTCGACACCTGGGACGTGCGCGTCGACCCCGACGCCCGCACCGCCGAACTCAAGGTCGAGGACCGGCAGATGGTGGAGATCGCCCGGGCCCTGAGCTTCGGTGCCCGCTTCATCGTCCTGGACGAACCCACCGCCCAGCTCGACAACCGCGAGATCGAGCGCCTGTTCACCCGCATGCGGGCGCTGCAGGACTCCGGCGTCACCTTCCTGTTCATCTCCCACCACCTCCAGGAGGTCTACGAGGTCTGCCAGACCGTCACGGTCCTGCGCGACGCCCGCTGGATCACCACCGCCCCGGTCGCCGACCTGCCGCGCCAGGCCCTGGTGGAGGCCATGGCCGGGGAGACCGTCGCCGAACAGGCCGAGCGGCGACGGACCGCCGAGGCGGCGGGCCCCGTCCTCCTCGACGTCCGGGGACTCGGCTCGACGGCGTACGAGAACGTCGACCTCACCGTCCGCAGGGGAGAGGTCGTCGGACTCGCCGGATCCAGCGCCAGCGGCAAGATCGAGCTGGCCGAGACGTTCACCGGACTGCACACCCCGACGAGCGGGACGGCCCTGCTCGACGGCGCGCCGCTGCCCTTCGGCGACGTCCGCGAGGCCCTCGCGGCCGGTGTCGGCTTCGTGCCCCGCGACCGGCACGAACAGGGCCTGGTCTTCGGCATGTCCATCGGCGACAACGCCACGCTGAGCGTCCTGGAACGCCTCGGCCGCTTCGGTTTCGTCGGCGCCGACCGCAAGCGCACGGTGGCCACCGCCCTCATCGAACGGCTCGACATCCACACCGAGGGCCCCGAGCAGCCCGTCTCCGACCTGTCCGGCGGCAACGCGCAGAAGGTCGTCATGGCCCGCGCCCTCGCCTCCGACCCGCGGCTGCTGGTCCTCGTCAACCCGACCGCGGGCGTCGACGTGAAGTCCAAGGAGTCCCTGCTCGCCCGCGTCGACAGCGCCCGCGAGGACGGCACCGCCGTGCTCGTCGTCTCCGACGAACTCGACGACCTCAGGCGCTGCGACCGGGTCCTCGTCCTCTTCCACGGCCGGGTCGTCGCCGAACACCGGGCGGGCTGGCGCGACCACGGGCTCATCGCCTCCATCGAAGGAGTGGACCATGGCTGACACCAAGGCCCCGCCGGTGAAGCCGGTTCGCGTGCCCGACACCGGGGCGGCGAGGACCGTACTGGTGCGCCGGGCCCGCGAACTCGCCCTCGTACCGGCCCTGTTGCTGCTTCTGGTGCTCGGCGCGTTCGTCAACGACTCGTTCCTCACCGAGCGCAACCTGATCTCCATCCTCGGCGCCTCCGCCGCCCTCGCGATGGTCGTGCTCGCCGAGTCGCTCGTCCTGATCACCGGCAAGTTCGACCTGTCCCTCGAATCGGTCGTCGGCATCGCGCCCGCCGTCGGCGCGCTGCTCGTGCTGCCCGCCGCCCAGTCCGGCTGGGGCACCGAACTCCCCGCCGCCCTGGCCCTCCTGGCCGTCCTGGTCGCAGGCGCCGCCGTCGGCGCCTTCAACGGCGTCCTCGTCGTGAAGTTCAAGCTCAACGCGTTCATCGTGACGCTCGCGATGCTGATCGTGCTGCGCGGCCTGCTGGTCGGAGCGACCAAGGGCAAGACGCTGTTCGGCATGCCCGACAGCTTCTACTCCCTGGCGACCACCACCTTCCTCACCGTGCCGCTGTCGGTGTGGCTGGCCGCGCTGGCCTTCGCCGTCGCCGGGCTGGTCCTGAAGTACCACCGGGTCGGGCGCGCCCTGTACGCCATCGGCGGCAACGCCGACGCGGCCCGGGCGGCGGGCATCCGCGTGGAGCGGGTCATGCTCGGCGTGTTCGTCGTCGCGGGCGTCCTCGCAGCGGTCGGCGGCATCATGCAGACCGGCTACGTCGGCGCGATCAGCGCCAACCAGGGCCAGAACATGATCTTCACGGTGTTCGCGGCCGCCGTGATCGGCGGCATCGCCCTCGACGGCGGCAAGGGCACCATGTTCGGCGCCCTGACCGGTGTACTCCTCCTGGGTGTCGTGCAGAACCTGCTCACCCTCGCGCAGGTGCCGTCGTTCTGGATCCAGGCCATCTACGGCGGGATCATCCTGGTCGCCCTCATGATCGCCCGGGTGACGACCGGGCGCGCCCAGGACTGACCCCGCCCCTCGCTCCGACCGACGAAAGGCCCCCCGTGTCCCCGACGCCCGCCCGCATCACCGCGGTCGACACCCACGACATCCGCTTCCCCACCTCGCGCGAGCTCGACGGCTCCGACGCGATGAACCCCGACCCCGACTACTCGGCGGCCTACGTCGTCCTGCGCACGGACGCGGCCGACGGGCACGAGGGGCACGGGTTCGCCTTCACCATCGGGCGGGGCAACGAGGTCCAGGTCGCCGCGATCGACGCGCTGCGCGGACACCTGGTCGGCCGCGACGTGGCCGACCTGTGCGCCGACCCCGCCACCCTCAACCGCGACCTGATCGGCGACAGCCAGCTGCGCTGGCTCGGGCCCGAGAAGGGCGTGATGCACATGGCGATCGGCGCCGTCGTCAACGCCGTGTGGGACCTGGCCGCCAAGCGCGCCGGCCTGCCGCTGTGGCGGCTGCTCGCCGAGGCCGAGCCCGAGTGGCTCGTGCGTCAGATCGACTTCCGCTACCTCACCGACGCCCTCACCCCCGAGGAGGCCCTGGCCCTGCTGCGCCGGGGCCGGCAGGGCGCCGAGGAGCGCACGGCCCGGCTCCTGGAACGCGGCTACCCCGCCTACACCACCTCGCCCGGCTGGCTCGGCTACGACGACGAGAAACTCACCCGGCTCGCCGCCGAGGCCGTCGCCGACGGCTTCACGCAGATCAAGCTCAAGGTGGGCGCCGACCTCGACGACGACATCCGCCGCTGCCGCGTGGCCCGCTCGGTGATCGGCCCGGACATCCGCATGGCCGTCGACGCCAACCAGCGCTGGGACGTGGCCGAGGCGGTCCGCTGGACCAAGGCCCTCGCCGAGTTCGACCCGTACTGGATCGAGGAACCCACCAGCCCCGACGACATCCTCGGCCACGCGGCGATCCGCCGGGCCGTCGCCCCCGTGAAGGTCGCCACCGGCGAGCATGTCCACAACCGGATCGTCTTCAAGCAGCTCCTCCAGGCCGGCGCGCTCGACGTCGTCCAGATCGACGCGGCCCGCGTCGGCGGCGTCCCCGAGAACCTCGCGATCCTGCTGCTCGCGGCCAAGTTCGGCGTGCCGGTCTGCCCGCACGCGGGCGGCGTCGGCCTGTGCGAACTCGTCCAGCACCTGTCGATGTTCGACTACGTGGCCCTGACCGGCACCACCGAGGACCGCGTCATCGAATACGTCGACCATCTGCACGACCACTTCCTCGACCCGGTGGTGATCCGGCAGGGTCACTACACGGCACCCACCGCGCCGGGCTTCTCGGCCGCCATGCGGCCCGAGTCGCTGGCGCGCTACACGTACCCGGGCGGCGACTTCTGGGCCGCCGACCTCGACGCGACGAAGAAGGGGCACGCTGCATGAGCGACTTCGAGGGTCTCAGGGCCCTGGTGACGGGCGGTGCCTCCGGCATCGGCCGGGCCACCGCGGACCTCCTGGCCGAGCGCGGCGCCCAGGTCGCCGTCCTCGACCTGGACCCGTCGCCGGTCGACAAACCACTCCTGGGCCACCGCGCGGACGTCACCGACGACACGTCCGTACGCGCGGCCGTCGCGACCGCGGTCGCCGACCTCGGCGGCCTCGACGTCCTGGTCAACAACGCGGGCATCGGCGCCCAGGGCACCGTCGAGGACAACCCCGACGACGAGTGGCACCGCGTCTGGGACGTCAACGTCGTCGGCATGGTCCGCACCACCCGCGCCTGCCTGCCCCACCTGCGCGCCTCCGAGCACGCGGCGATCGTCAACACCTGCTCCATCGCCGCCACCGCGGGCCTGCCGCAGCGCGCCCTGTACAGCGCCACCAAGGGGGCCGTGTACTCCCTGACCCTCGCCATGGCCGCCGACCACGTCCGCGAGGGCATCCGCGTCAACTGCGTCAACCCCGGCACGGTCGACACCCCGTGGGTCGGCCGCCTCC
Source organism: Streptomyces olindensis (assembly GCF_040645895.1). NCBI lineage: Bacteria > Bacillati > Actinomycetota > Actinomycetes > Kitasatosporales > Streptomycetaceae > Streptomyces > Streptomyces olindensis. The sequence goes on from NZ_JBEYZD010000023.1 coordinate 62,661, forward strand.
TGGACGCCGTCCCCGACCCGGCCGCCGAACGCGCCGCCCTGCAGGCCCGCCAGCCCACCGGCCGGCTGGTCTCCCCGGCCGAGGTCGCGGGCGCCATCGCCTACCTGGCGAGCCCCCTGTCCGGCGCCACCACGGGCACCTCGCTCGCCGTCGACGGCGGCATGCAGGGCCTGCGGCTGCGCCCGGTGGCCCGGTGAACCGGCTCGGCCGCGGCGGCGTCCAGGTCAGCGCCCTGTCCTTCGGCGCCGCCGCGATCGGCAACCTGTACACCGAGGTCGGCGAGGAGCAGGCCCGCGACGCCGTCGAGGCCGCCTGGCAGCGGGGCATCCGCTACTTCGACACCGCCCCGCACTACGGCCTCGGCCTGTCCGAACGACGCCTCGGCGCCGCCCTGCGCGACCACCCCCGCGACCGGTACACCGTCTCCACCAAGGTCGGCCGCCGCCTCGAACCCGCCCACGGCACCGGCGACGACCTCGCCCACGGATTCGCCGTGCCCGCCACCCACCGGCGGGTGTGGGACTTCAGCGCCGACGGCATCCGCCGCACCCTGGAGTCCAGCCTGGAACGCCTCGGCCTGGACCGGGTGGACATCGTGTACCTCCACGACCCGGACGAGCACGCCGAAGCGGCCTTCCGCGAGGGCTACCCGGCCCTGGAGAAGCTCCGCTCGGAGGGCGTGGTCGGCGCGATCGGCGCCGGCATGAACCAGTCGGAGATGCTCACCCGCTTCGTCCGCGACACCGACGTCGACGTGGTGCTGTGCGCCGGCCGCTACACCCTGCTCGACCAGAGCGCCCTCACCGACCTGCTGCCCGCGGCCCACGAGCGCGGCACGTCCGTCGTCATCGGCGGCGCCTTCAACTCCGGCCTGCTGGCCAACCCCGAGCCGGGCGCCCGCTACAACTACGGCATCGCCCCCTCCGGGCTGGTCCAGCGGGCCCTGCGGCTGAAGTCCGTCGCCGACCGACACGGCACCACCCTGCGCGCCGCCGCCCTGGCCTTCTGCGCCGCCCACCCGGCCGTCGCGAGCGTCCTCGTCGGAGCACGCTCCGCGCACGAGGTCCGCGACTGCGCCCACCAGTTCGCCGCCCGGGTGCCGGACGCCTTCTGGCAGGACCTGCGCGCCAAGGGACTGCTGCCCGCCGACGCCCCCGTCCCCGCCGAGACCTCCCCGAAGGAGCTCTCATGAGAGTCGCCCTGCACACCAAGGTCCGCCCCGACCGCATCGCCGCGTACGAGGCCGCCCACCGCGAGGTCCCCGGGGAACTCACCGACGCCATCCGCGCCGCCGGCGCCACCTCCTGGACGATCTGGCGCAGCGGGACCGACCTCTTCCATGTCCTGGAGTGCGAGGACTACGCCCGTCTCCTCGCCGAGCTGGAGAAACTGCCGGTGAACGTCGCCTGGCAGGCCCGCATGGCCGAGCTGCTCGACGTCGTGCACGACTACTCGGACGAGGGCGCGGACGCCGGCCTGCCCGTCGTCTGGGAGCTGCCGGCATGACCGTGACAGACGCCCACCACCACGTGTGGGACCTGTCCGTCCGGGACCAGGACTGGATCACCGGGCCCGAACTCGCGCCGCTGCGGCGTGACTTCACCCTGAAAGACCTCGAACCCGAGGCCCGGGCCGCCGGAGTGGGCCGCACGGTCCTCGTCCAGACGATCACCGTGCCCGAGGAGACCCCCGAGTTCCTGGCCCTGGCCGCCGAGCACGACCTCGTCGCGGGCGTCGTCGGCTGGACCGACCTCACCCGCCCCGACGTCGCCGACGAACTCGCCCGGCTGCGGGAACTCCCCGGCGGGCGGTACCTGAAGGGCATCCGCCACCAGGTCCAGGGCGAACCCGACCCCGAGTGGCTGCTCCGCCCGGACGTACGCCGGGGACTGACCGCCGTCGCCGACGCCGGGCTCGTCTACGACCTGGTGGTGCTCCCGCACCAGCTGCCCGCCTGCGTCCGGGCCGCCGCCGCCCTGCCCGGCCTCACCTTCGTCCTCGACCACCTCGGCAAACCGCCCATCGCCTCCGGCGCCCTCGAACCCTGGGCGTCCCGCCTGCGCGCCCTCGCCGCACTGCCCAACACGGTCGGCAAGCTCTCCGGCCTGGCCACCGAGGCCGACCACGCCTCCTGGACCGTCGAGGACCTGCGCCCGTACGCCGACGTGGCGCTTCAGGCCTTCGGGCCCGGCCGCCTCATGTACGGCTCGGACTGGCCGGTGTCCACCCTGGCGACGACGTACGGCGCCATGCTGGACGCCACACGCCGGCTGACCGACCCGCACGACCACACCCAGATCCTCGAGACCACCGCCGGCCGCGTCTACGACCTCTGAGCGACCTCCGACAGCCGCGTCGGCGGCAGGTACTCCCGTACGTACGTCCGTTCCCAACACGCGCCCGTCTCCCGCAGCTCCCGCCACGTCGTGTAGCGGTAGCGGAACAGGCGGGCGCGCACGTACCGCGGCGGCTCGTCCGGCGGGAACGGCGAGCGCCGCAGCAGCTTCAGCGTGTCCCGGTCGTTCTCCAGCAACCGCTCCACCAGCGCCCCGAACCAGGACCCGGCGTACGCGGGGGAGAGGGCCGCGAACCACATCAGCCAGTCGAGCCGCAGGTGGTAGGGCGCGAACTGGCGCGGCCAGCGCCGGGGATCGCCCGGCTTGCCCTTGAACTCGTACTCCCGCCAGTCCGAGTCCTCCCGCGGCACGTCGTCCGACGTGCCCTCGACCACCACCTCGTACCGCACGCGGCTCACACTGCCGAACGCCCCGTAGGTGTTGACCAGGTGCAGCGGGTCGAACGAGCGGTTCATCACCTGGCGGCGGGAGAGCATGTTGCGCACCGGCTGGTAGCTCAGACCCACCAGCAGCGCGGCCACCGCGAGCACCACGACGACGTACCAGAGCGGGGCGTCCGGCACGTCCGGCGCATCGATGGGGAACCGCACCGCCGACAGCGCCAGCACGATCGTGATCCAGTTCAGCCAGGAGAAGTTGCCCGACAGCACCAGCCACAGCTGCGTGACGATCATCAGCGACGCGGCGGCCGTCGCCACCGGCTGCGGGGTGAACAGCAGGAACGGCACCACGAGTTGCGTGACGTGGTTCGCGGCCACCTCGACGCGGTGCAGGGGCCGGGGGAGATTGTGGAAGAACCAGCTCAGCGGGCCCGGCATCGGCTGGGTCTCGTGATGGTGGTCCAGGCAGGTCAGCTTCCGCCAGCACTCGTCGCCGCGCATCTTGATCAGCCCCGCGCCGAACTCCACCCGGAACAGGATCCACCGCAGCAGGAACAGCACCACGAGCGGCGGCGCCACCTCGTCGTTGCCGAGGAACACGGCGAGGAAGCCGACCTCCAGCAGCAGCGACTCCCAGCCGAACGAGTACCAGGTCTGGCCGACGTTGACGATCGACAGGTACAGCACCCACGGCACCAGCCACAGCAGCATGCCGCCCCACAGCGGCAGCAGCGAGTCCAGCCCGGCCAGCAGGGCCGCCGACACCGCGCAGCCCGCCCAGGCGCAGAGCGCGAAGAAGCGGTCCGAGTAGTGCAGCTGGAACAGGCTCGGCGCCCGTTTGAACGGCACCCGCTCGACGAACCGCGGCACCGGCAGCATGCCGCGCCGCCCGATCAGCGCGCGGAACTGGAGCGCCGCCGTCAGGAACGCCACCAGGTACACGGCGGCCAGCGCCCGCTGGAAGACCAGCCGGGTCAGCCAGTAGTCGGACGCGGTGAACCAGTCCACGGCCGTGCGCTCCTTCCCCTGCGACGCCGGACCCCGGGGTCACGCTCCGTGTACCACCGCTCCGGTTGCGTGACCCGAGTGAGCGAAGCAAACAATAGTGACGGATTGCCTGAGATGCCTGAAGGGTGACGAGGCGGGCGGGAGGACGAGGTGCGGACACCGACGGGGGCCTTCGTCACATCCTGCGCGCTCACGGCGGCGCTCCTCCTCACGGGCTGCGGCGACGGCGACGGCGACCGCGCCGACGACGTCGGAACCGGCGGAGCACTCGTCCTCCTGCCGGCCGCGGACCGGGGGCCGGACCCCTTCACCGACTCCACGGCCACCACGACGGCTACCCAGCACCCCGCCCCGCGAACGCCGCGGACGGCGGACGCGGCCGTCCGGGTCTCCGCCGCGCCGGGCGGACTGCGCGCACTCTCCGGCGCGACACCCGGGCTGTACGCGGGCACCGAGCAGACCGGCAGCTGCGACATCGGCCGGCAGATCGGCCACCTCACCCGCGACCGGGCCAGGGCGCGCGCCTTCGCCGGGGTCGCGGGCGTCGCCCCGGCGGCCCTCGGCGACTACGTGCGGGCCCTGACCCCGGTCGTGCTGCGCGCCGACACCCGCGTCACCGGCCACGGCTACCGCGCCGGACGGGCCGGCGGCTACCAGTCGGTCCTCCAGGCGGGCACCGCGGTCCTGGTAGACGACCGGGGCGTGCCGCGCGTGCGCTGCGCCTGCGGCAACCCGCTGCTCCCGCCCGCGGCGATGCGCGGCACGCCGGTCACCAAGGGCACTCCCTGGCCCGGCTACCGCCCCGGCGAGGTGATCGTCGTGACCCGCGCACCACGGGCGATCACCGACTTCACGATCGTCGACGTCGCCGCCCGCCTCTGGATCGAGCGGCGTGCCGGACACGACGTGCGGCACGACCGCGTCCTGCCCCCGCCGGTGTGGGCGACGACAACCCCCGAGGCGTCCGCGCCCGCGTCCGTCGCCCCGGGCGGGCCGGACGCCCTGCCGCGTGAGCCGGGCGGGTCCCGGCGCGGGGGCCTGACCGGCGACTCCGCCGCCCTCCCGGCGGACGAGACCGACCCGCCCCCGGACGAACCGGCCCCGGAGGATCCCGGCGACCCGGACCCCGAGGATCCCGGCGATCCGGACCCCGAGGATCCCGGCGATCCGGACCCCGAGGATCCCGGAGACCCGGATCCCGAGGATCCCGGCGAGGTCGGCCCGGAAGCCGTGCCGGACAGCCCCGATCTGCCCGACGGCGGCGGACTGATTCCCGATGAACCGGCCACCGACCGCATCTTCGGCAGCCCCACGGACGTCTTCAGTAACTGAGGGCCGCCCGGGACGGGTGGCTCGTACACTCGGCACATCCGGTCGAAGAATCGGACGAATCCTGGCAAGGTGGGCCCATGGCTGATCGGGGAGCGAGCGCCCTGTCCCTCCCGGACGACTGGCCCGCCCACCCGGATCCGATCCTCGCGCTCAACCGGATGGGCAGCTTCGACTGGGATCTGGACACCGGCCTGATGCAGATGGACGCGCAGGCCCACGAGGTCTTCGACGTGCTCCCGGACGAGTACGACGACCACCCCGAGACCCTCTCCCGGCGCGTCCCGCCCGGCGAGGCCCGACGCCTGGACACCGCCGTCTCCCAGGCCCTGAAGGACGGCAGCGAGAACTACGGCGCCTACTTCCGCATCCGCCGCCGCGACGGCACCCTGCGCTGGACCCACACCCAGGGCTACATCCGGCGCGACGAGACCGGCCGGCCCCGCCGCATCATCGGCATCGTGCGGGACGCCACCCAGGAACTCGTGGAGAGGGACGCCCACCGCGACCAGGCCGCCCAGGACGAGGCCCGCCGCGAGCAGACCAGCGTCGTCGAACTCACCACGGCCGCCCTCGCCCACGCCCGGACCGTCCAGGACGTCATCGACGTCCTCAAGGACACCCACGGCCTCACCCACCTGGGCGCCACCAGCCTCGTCATGGGTTTGGTCGAGGCCGGCCGCATCCGCCTGGTCGCCGAGGGCCCTGCGGACAGCTTCGTGCCCGGCACCCGCGTCACCCGCATCGACGAGCCCTACCCGATGAGCGAGGCCGTGCGGACCCTCGGCCCGTGCTTCATCGAGTCGCCCGAGGAGTTCGCCGAGCGCTACCCGATCCTGTGGCCGCACATCACCGACCTGAACATCACCTCGGCCGCCTATCTGCCGCTCATCGTCCAGGCCCGGCCGATCGGCGCGATGGGCCTGCTCTACAGCGACCGGCGCGGCTTCACCTCCGAGGAGCGCAACATCCTCGTCGCCCTCGGCAGCAGCATCGCGCAGAGCCTGCAGCGGGCCATGTTCTACGAGCAGGAGATGGACCTCGCGCAGGGCCTCCAGCAGGCCATGCTGCCCCGGACCATCCCCAGCGTGCCCGGCGCCGACGTCGCCGTCCGATACCGCGCCGCCACCATCGGCGGCTCCGTCGGCCGGGACATCGGCGGCGACTGGTACGACCTGATCCCGCTGCCCGGCGGCCGGGTCGGCGCCGTCATCGGAGACGTCCAGGGCCACGACACCCACGCGGCCGCCGTCATGGGCCAGCTGCGCATCGTGCTGCGCGCCTACGCCGCCGAGGGGCACCCCCCGGCCACCGTCATGGCCCGTGCCTCCGTCTTCCTGCACGAACTCGACACCGACCGCTCCGCCACCTGCCTCTACGCCGAGGCCGACCTGTCCACGGGCGTGCTCCAGATGGTCCGGGCCGGCCACATCGATCCGCTCGTGCGGCGCCCCGACGGCTCCTGCCGCCGCGTCCCCGTCGCGGGCGGCCTGCCGCTCGGCCTGTCCGCCGAGTTCGGCCGCCTCGACTACCCGGTGGGCACCATGGAGCTCGACCCCGGCGACACCCTGCTGCTGTGCACCGACGGCCTCGTGGAGCAGCCCGGCGCCGACCTCGACGACGGCATGCGCACCCTCACCGCGCTCGTCGACACCGGCCCCGACGACGTGCGGGACCTCGCCGACCGGCTCATCGACGTGGCCGCCGAGCGCGGCGGCGACGACGACGTGGCGCTGCTCCTGCTGCGCCGGCGCGGCCCGGACGGCCCGCAGTCCGGCCGCCGGCTCCAGCGGCACGTGGCCCCCGGTGACCCGGTGGCCCTGGCCGAGGCCCGGCACATGATCCGCACCGCGGTCGCCGCCTGGGGAGCCGGGGACCGCGCCGACGAGATCGAACTGGTCGCCGACGAGCTGATCACCAACGCCCTGATGCACACCGAGGGCTCCGCGATCGTCACCCTGCGGGCCCTCACCGGCTCCGAGGTCCGGCTGCGCGTCGAGGTCGAGGACTCCTCCAGCGCCCTGCCGCGCCGCCGCGAGGCGGGCGACTCGGGCGTCTCGGGGAGGGGCCTGCTGCTGGTCGAGCTGCTCACCGACGTATGGGGCGTGGAGGCCCGGGGCGGGGGCAAGGCCGTGTGGTGCGAGTTCGTGGTGCCGGACCACGACTGACCGCACGTGGCACTCTGGACCCATGCCGGAACTCCCCGAGGTCGAGGCGCTCAAGGACTTCCTCACCGAGCACCTCGTCGGCCACGAGATCGTACGGGTGCTGCCCGTGGCGATCAGCGTCCTGAAGACGTACGACCCGCCGCTGTCCGCGCTGGAGGGCCGCGAGGTCACCGCCGTGCGCCGGTACGGCAAGTTCCTCGACATCGGGACCGCGGACGGGCCGCACCTCGTGACGCACCTGGCCCGCGCGGGCTGGCTGCACTGGAAGGACCGCCTCCCCGACGGCCCGCCCCGCCCCGGCAAAGGCCCCCTCGCCCTGCGCGTGGCCCTGGAGACCGGCGCCGGCTTCGACCTGACGGAGGCCGGCACGCAGAAGCGGCTCGCGGTGTACGTCGTCGGGGATCCGCAGGAGGTGCCGGGCGTGTCCCGGCTCGGCCCGGACCCGCTCGCCGACGACTTCGACGAGGCGCGCCTCGCCGGGCTGCTGTCCGGTGAACGGCGGCAGCTCAAGGGCGCGTTGCGCGACCAGAGCCTGATCGCGGGCGTGGGCAACGCCTACAGCGACGAGATTCTGCACGCCGCGAGGATGTCGCCCTTCAAGCTGGCCGCGTCCCTGACCGAGGCGGAGACCGGGCGGCTGTACACGGCTCTGCGCGACACGCTCACCGAGGCGGTCGAGCGCTCCCGGGGCGTGGCGGCCGGGCGGCTGAAGGCCGAGAAGAAGAGCGGCCTGCGCGTCCACGGCCGCACCGGCGAGCCCTGCCCGGTGTGCGGTGACACCATCCGCGAGGTGTCCTTCAGCGACTCCTCGCTCCAGTACTGCCCGACCTGCCAGACGGGCGGGAAACCGCTGGCGGACCGCAGGATGTCCCGCCTGCTGAAGTGACCCGGGCCCGCGTCACCGGGCCGGCTGCATCACCGGGTCGGTGGCGTCACCGGGCCGGTGGCGTCCACTCGAACATCAGGATGGTCGCGTCGTCCCGCAGCCGGCTGGTGGGCGAGTCCAGGATGGAGTGGATGAGCCGGCGCAGCGTCTCGGGCGCCAGCTCGCCCGCCGCCATCGCCCGGATGATGTAGTCGGCGAACTGTTCAAGACCGAACTCGCCGCCGTCGCTGCCGCGGGCCTCGGTCACCCCGTCGGTGTACATCAGCACCCGGTCGCCGGGCTTCAGTGCGATCTCGTGCGTCTGCCGCTGCCGCCCGGCGAGCAGGGACGGCAGCCCCATCGGCGGATCCGGCTCGCGCCGCATGGCGTCCACGTGCAGCCGCTGCTCGCGGATGAGCAGCGGCGGGGGATGCCCGCAGTTGCACCACCGCAGCATCCCGGAGGCCAGGTCCAGCTGGGCCAGGACGCCCGTGCAGAACTGGTCGGGGAGCCAGCGCGCCAGCGCGTCGTCGACGCACTCCACCAGCTCGGGCAGGTCCGCCCCGGTCCGCCGGGCGTTGCGGCAGGCGGCCAGCGACACGGCCGTGGTGAGCCCGGAGGCCAGGTCGTGCCCCATGGCGTCGAGGACCGCGGCGTGCAGCGTCGTCTCCGTCAGGGAGTGGTCGAAGGCGTCGCCGCCGATCTCGTAGGCGGGCTCCAGCACGGCCGTGGACACCACGTGCGCGGTGCCGATCGTGCGGGGCGGCAGGAAGGCCCGCAGCATCTCGGCGGGCAGCCGCATCGGTTCGGTGCGCGTCCGCCGGACGAAGGAGTCCTTGTACGCCCGCTTCGACGTGATCATCATGGCGAGCAGGGTGGCGAGGGCCCGGCCGCGGCGCAGCACGGCCGGTGTCAGCGCCGGGGAGAGCACGGAGAGCACCCCGAGCCGTTCCGCGCCGTCCAGGAGGGGGAACCAGGCCGTCATGCCGCCCGACTCCGACTCCTCCACGCGCAGCGACTGGGTGCGGTAGGTCCAGCCGGCGAGCGAGTCGTCCACCGACAGGGGCGAGGCCACGTCGGTGAGCGGTACGAGCCGACGCTGCTGGATGTCGGCCAGGTACACCACCGAGTGCTGGATGCCCACGGCCTTGGTGCAGCGGGCCACCGCAGCGGCCAGGTCCAGCGCCGAGCTCTCCGGATCGGCGAGGAACTCCTCCAGACGACCGTCACCGGTCTCCGCCGTCGTCACCTCGTCTCCCCTCGCCGCGCAGCCCGGGTGTGTCGTCCAGCAGTCTCACACCGGGACGCCCGGGCTGCCCGGCGACAGAGGCGGACGGACGACACACCCTCCTAGGGCGACGGGAGCTTCACCAGGACCTCGCCGGCCGACGAGCGGATCTCGTAGCGGGCGATCTCGTCCGGGTGCATGGACGAGCTGGCCATCATCGTGTTCGGGTGGGCGTCGTGACCGGGCCCGTGCCAGCTGGTCGCGGTCTCCTCGGTGCCGTCGTGGCCGATGATCACCAGGTGGCAGGCTCGGGGCCCGGCCGCGTCCTTGACCTGCAGCTCGACCTGGCTGCCCGAGGCCTCGTCCTCCGTCCTGACCTGCGCCCACACCCCCGTGCGCGCGTCGGTCGCGGCGACCGTCATGGCCTCCTCGCCGCTGCCCCGGGCCATCATCGCGACCCCGGGCACCGACACCGCGAGCGCCACCGAGGCCGCCAGGGCGAACAGCATGCGTCTGCGCCCGGCCCGGCGCCGGGTGGCCACCTCGGCCAGCAGCCGGTCCAGCATGCGCGGACCGGGCTGCGCCATCGGGTGCACGAGCCGCGGCGTCGCCCGCCGGTACAGCATCAACTGCCGTGTCGTCGGGCCGAATTCCGTCACCTCTGCAGCGCACCGAGGGCACTCCATGAGGTGGTCCTCGAAGCGGAATGCCTCCGCCTCGTCCAGCACGCCGAGCGCGTAGGCGCCGACGTCGCGATGCCTTTCCAGGGACCTCATGCCGAATCCTCGTGCCGTTGGGTGCGGGTGGGGTTACTCCTTGCTCCCACCGGTACGGACCAGGCAGCGGAATCACTCAAGCCGGTGACACAATCGCAACCAAAGGATTCGGAGCCCTCCGGCCCCCGGATTGGTCCGGTGCCGCGGAAATCTAAAAAAGATGGATCGCGAGGTGCCCGAGCGGCAGTCCGAGCTGCCAGGCGGGCGTCCACACCTTCGGCCCCTCGTCCTCCCCGACCACCGGAGCGCCGCCCGGCACGGCGTTCAGGTCGGGCGCGAGCAGCTCCGTCTCCTGCAGCCAGCGCCAGGCCTCCTCCGCCAGCTCCAGGTCGGGTGCCGGCCCGCCCGACTCCGCGGCCGCCGCCGCGACCTCGGCCAGCCGTTCGCGCACCCACTCCTGCCACGGCTGGTCGTACGCGGTCAGCGACAGCCAGGTCTCCAGCTGGGTGACGACCCGGATGCCCGACAGCTCCCCGTCGGTGTCGGAGAGGAAGATCGTCAGCGCCAGGGCGTCACGCCCGGCGCGGAACTCGAAGGACGTCGGCGGCATCAGATCGCCGGTCCGCAGCAGCTCGTCGGCGATGTACTCGGCGTACAACCACGCCATGGGGACGGTCAGTTCACCGCCGGCGCCGTCCGTGCTCTCCTGCCCTCTGTGCAGCATCCCTTCCTGCCTTCCTCCGGTACGTGCGCGTTGCCCGACACCGGGCTCCGGGGTGATGTCGGCCCCATCCGGAACACGGATGAGAACAGCCGATTACTCAACCGGGGTCCTCAGCAAGGCGCTTTACGGAGGTTTGACTCGGCCATTGGTTTCAGCGCAGGTCGGCGGCGTATCCCGGAAGCACCCGGCGCAGGGCGCGCAGCGCGTAGTACGCGCGGGACTTCACGGTACCGGGCGGGATGCCGAGGGTCGCCGCGGCTTCCGCCACACTCGCCCCCTGGAAGTACACGAGCACCAGGACTTCACGGTGCTCCGGAGTGAGTGTCTTCACAGCCCGGCGGACGTCGAGCGTCGCCGCGGCCCGCTCGGCGTGGTCGGAGATGACCCGCGCGTTCTCCAGCACCGCGTCGCCGACCTCGGCGGGACGGGCCTGCCGGGCCCGCCGGGCGTCGATCGCGAGCCGTCGCCCGACGGTCATCAGCCAGGGGCGTACGGAGTCGAAGTCGTCGGCGCGCAGGGCCTCGGGGTGCTGCCAGGCGCGCACCAGCGTTTCCTGGACCAGGTCCTCCGCGCGCTGCCGGTCGCCGTCACAGAGCCGGAGCAGCAGCGCGAAGAGGGGCCGGCCGTGCTCCCGCTGCAGTGCGGCGAGCTCGTGCTCGGCGGTCGTTCCGTTCATGAGAGTGGATCCGGCCGTCATGGCCGTATGCCACCGCAGGGCGTGGCTGTGGCACAGGCCACGTACCCGGCTGTGCGGCGGACGGTCGATCGCGTCGACGAACGGTTCGACGAACGGTCGGGGCGCTCCACCGGGCGGGTGCCGGTCGGGCTGATGAGCGTGTCGGAGCCGCGTGGGGCGGCGCGTGCCTTCTTTCCTGTTTGTGTGTAAATACGACTACAACGCCCACAGTGGGGTGAATGGATGATCGCACGCAGTCGACAGGTGGCCCTGGCCCTGACCGTCGCCCTCGCCGCAGGCGCCGCCTGCCAGGCCCGTGACCACGAACCACCCGGCCCCGGGCGCCCGGCGCCGTCCCTCGCCGAGCCCCGAGGCTTCACCCTGGTCGCCTCCGGCGACGTCCTCCCGCACGACACGGTCATCGACCGGGCCCGCTTCGACGCAGGCGGCACCGGCTACGACTTCCGGCCGATGCTCGCCGGGATCCGCTCCGTCGTCGAACGCGCCGACGTGGCCCTGTGCCACATGGAGACCGTCTACGGCGCGAACGGCCACTACACCGGCTACCCCACCTTCAAGTCCCCGCCCGAGGTGGCCCCGGCCCTCGCCGCCACCGGCTACGACGGCTGCTCCACCGCCTCCAACCACACCCTGGACGACGGCGCCGACGGCATCCGCCGCACCCTCGACGCCCTCGACCGGGCGGGCGTCCGGCACGCCGGCTCGGCCCGCAGCGAGGAGGAGGCCCGCACCGTGACGGTCCTCCAGGCGGGCCCGGCGAAGATCGCGCACCTCGCCTACACCTACGACACCAACGGCATCCCGCTCCCCGACGGACAGCCCTGGGCCGTCAACCTCATCGACGAGGGCAGGATCCTCACGGACGCCCGGGCCGCGCGGAAGGCGGGCGCGGACGTGGTCGTCGTGTCCATGCACTGGGGCACCGAGTGGCAGGACGCCCCCGACGACCGGCAGCTGACCCTGGCCCGGAACCTCACCGCCGCCCGCAGCGAGGGGCGTCCCGACATCGACCTGATCCTCGGCACCCACGCGCACGTCCCGCAGGCCTACGAGAAGGTCAACGGCACCTGGGTGATCTACGGCATGGGTGACCAGATCGCCGGCCTGATGACCAACCACCAGGGCGCCAAGGACCCGCGCGGCAACCAGTCCACCCTCGGCCGCTTCACCTTCACCCCGCCCGCACGGCCGGGCGGCCGCTGGGAGGTGACGAAGGCGGAGTTCGTCCCGCAGCTGTTCGACGTCGACGCCGGCCGGGTCGTCAACCTCAACCGGGCCCTCGCCCAGGGCGCCGGTGTCCAGGCCGTGCGCGACCGCATCCGGGACGTCGTCCTCAGCCGGGGCGCGGCCGAGGACGGACTGGTGATGGGGGAGTAGGGCCCTACGGACCGTCCGGGCGGCGCTTCGCCAGCTCCGAGCGCCGGTAGGAGTAGGCGAAGTAGAAGACCAGCCCCAGCGCGAACCAGACGGCGAACCGCGCCCACGTCTGCCACTGCAGGAAGGTGATCAGCCAGATCGAGAACACGATCCCCACCGCCGGCACCACGGGCATCCACGGCGTGCGGAAGGTGCGCGGCAGGTCCGGCTGCCGGTAGCGCAGCACGATCACCGCCGCGCACACCACCACGAACGCCAGCAGGATGCCGATGTTGGTCAGCTCGGCCGCTTCGCCGATCGGCAGGAACCCGGCGATGGCGGCCGACGCGACACCGGCGATCCAGGTGACCCGCGTGGGCACGTGCCGCGTCGGGTGCGTCTTCGCGAACCACTTCGGCAGCAGCCCGTCCCGGGACATGGCGAACCAGACACGGGTGACGCCCAGCATGAACGTGAACATGACCGTGAGGATGCCGATGATCGCGCCGACCGCGATGACGTCGGCCAGGCCGCTCAGCCCCACCGACTTGAACGCCGTGGAGAAGCCGCTCTCCTTGTCGATGTCCTTGTAGTCCTGCATGCCCGTGAGCACCAGGCAGGCCGCCACGTACAGCACCATCGAGATGACGAGCGAGTAGATGATCGCCTTCGGCATGTGCCGCTGCGCGTCCTTGGACTCCTCGGCCGCCGTCGACATCGCGTCGTAGCCGAAGACCGCGAAGAACACCGTCGCCGCGCCCGTGAACGCCCCGCCGACCCCGTAGGGGAAGAAGGGGTTGTAGTTCGCCGTGTCGATGTGGAACACGCCCACCGCGATCACCAGCAGCACCACCAGGACCTTCAGGATCACCACGACCGTCTCGAAGCGGGCCGCGTTCTTGATGCCGAGGTTCAGCAGGTAGGCGATGAGCAGGCACAGCAGCGCCGCGAACAGGTCCACCCGGTGCCCGTCGCCGGTGCCGGGCGCGCCCAGCATCCAGTTCGGCAGGTCGGCGCCCATCTCGCCGACCAGGAAGCTGAAGTAGCCGGAGATGCCGATCGCGACCACCGCCACGATCGCCGTGTACTCCAGCAGCAGGTCCCAGCCGATGAACCAGCCCGCGAGCTCCCCGAGCACGGCGTAGCCGTAGGTGTAGGCCGAACCGGCCTTCGGGATGAGCCCGGCGAACTCGGCGTACGACAGGGCGGCCGCGGCGCTCGCGACGCCCGCGATGAGGAAGGACACCAGCACGGCGGGACCCGCCGTACCGTTGGCCACGGTTCCCGCGAGCGTGAAGATGCCCGCGCCGATGATGCCGCCCACCCCGATCGCGGTCAGCTGCCACAGCCCCAGCGACCGTTCGAGCCGGGTGCCCCTGCCGACTTCCGTCTCCTCGATCTGCTCGATGGGTTTGCGGCGGAGAATCCCTTCACCCATCCGGAGTCCGGCCATACGCCTCACCTCTTCGCCATCGGCAAACGGCTGACGGCGGATCATGATGGCTCAGCGGCCCCCCGCGACGGAAGACACCGCGCAAGGCCCTTGCCGCCTCACGGGGACACGGCGTAGCTCAGGTCGTGCGCGACGAGGGACACGGGCTTCAGCCGCAGCCACACCGTTCCCCGCTGCGTGGGATCGTCGTACAGGTAGTGCACGAAGCGCTCGTCCCAGCGCTCCTCGTCCGCGCCCAGATAGCGGACGAGCTTGCGCCGTCCCCGCTCGACGTCGAACGGCAGCAGCTCGGCCCGGCCCCGCGCGATCACCTGCCGGACCAGCCCGGTCGCCAGGTCGCACTCGTCCACGACCAGCGCGACCTCGGGATCGGCCCGCACCCGGTCGAAGAGGCGGGCCCAGGGCCCGGTCAGCACCCAGAAGGCGCCGCCCTCCCAGAGGAACCAGACGGGGCGGACCGTCGGCCCGTTCGTGGCGAGGCGCGCGGTCAGGGGCCGGCGCAGGAAGGCGTCCAGGTCGAACGGGTGCGATGTCACCACCGCATGATCGGGCCCTCACCGGTCACCTGTACACCGACCGGAGACCTAGGCAGTTTCGTTTGGATCAGCCGGTCGTTGGCCCGGGTGTGCCGTTGACTGACGCGCAGTGGGCGCGAATCGAGCCGTTACTCCCGGACCGCACTCCGAAGCGGGGTGGCCGGTGGCGGGATCACCGGGAAGTGATCGACGCGATCGCCTTCAAGTTCCAGACCGGAACTCAGTGGGTCCACCTGCCGGAGAAGTACGGCAACTGGCGGGGCGTCTACAACCGGCTGCGGATGTGGGCCGTCGACGGCACCTGGGAGCGGGTGTTCACCGCGCTGATGGCCCAGGCCGACGCGGACGAGGACCTCAACTGGGCTGTCTCGGTGGACTCCACGATCGTGCGTGCCCACCAGCACGCGGCCGGAGCCCGCAAAAAGGGGCCCCTGCAGACGAACCCAGCGACCACGCCATCGGCCGCTCCCGCGGCGGACTGACCACGAAGATCCACCTCGCTGCCGACGGCCACTGCCGGCCCCTGGCGTTCGTTCTCACCGCAGGCCAGGCCGGCGACGCACCTGCTTTCACCGACGTCATGGCCCGCTTACGCGTTCCTCGTCGGCGAGGACGGCCCCGCACCAGGCCGGACCTGGTCCTGGCCGATAAGGCGTACTCCTCCCGGGCTATCCGCGCACACCTGCGCAAGCGCGGCATCCGGGCGGTGATCCCCGTACCGGCGGACCAGCGCAGCCACCGGCTGCGTCGCAGCAGTCGGGGCGGCAGACCACCGGCCTTCGACCGCGAGACCTACAAACAGCGCAACACCGTCGAGCGGTGCATCAACCGCCTCAAGCAGTGGCGCGGCATCGCCACCCGCTACGAGAAGACCGCCACCATCTACCTGGCCGGACTCCACATCGCAGGCATCTTCCTCTGGTCTGCCCGATGATCCAAACGAAACCGCCTAGGTCCGCTACGGCACCACCGTCACCGGCCAGCGCCCCGCCTTCACCAGCCGTACCGCCACCGAGCCGACGATGCGGTGGCCCGCCTGTTCCGAGGCGCCCACGACCACCGCGTCCGCCTTGAGTTCGTCGGCCGCCTTCACCAGGCCGTTGTACGGGTCGCCGCGGAACGTGTGGAACTCCCAGCGGACCTCGAATATCCCCTTGAGCCGCTCCGCCGCGTCCCGGATCTGCGCCACCAGGTCCTCGGCGATCTCGTCGGTCGTCTCGCCGACCGGCGCCCCGAGCGCCGCCCCGGCCGCCAGCACGGGCTGCACGTACACCACGGCGAGCAGCGCGTGCTGCCGCCGGGCCAGCCCGCCGGCGTAGGCCGCGGCCCGAAGGGAGGAGTCGGAGCCGTCCACCCCGACCACGATCACCTTCGGCCCGTCCGTGCCCCGTTCGAACTGCGGGGAGTGCTGTTCCGTCACGCCGCGAGGCTATCGGAGGCGACGGCTCCGGCAGCAGGGCGGGAGCCCGAGACGGTCGGGGAACCCCGTGGAGGGTGCCAACCCGCCTACCGCGACGGCGTCATGGAGTTCATGGTGGTCAAGTCGCCCGGAAAAGGGCACCCGGCACGCGGACGGCGGCCCGTCGCCACGGGAAGGGCCGCCGTCGCTGGCGGCGCTCGGCCTCGCCGGAGGGGACGGGACCGAGCCCGCCGACCCCCTCGCGGGCCTGGCCGGGCAGGGCCCGCCCGGCCCCGGTGCGGCCGTCCCTGACCCGCCTGCGTGGGCCGAACGGGTGAAATCGTGCCGCCGCACCGGTGTTGCTCAGGTGCGTCGGCCCTCCGCCGGGCGACTGATGAGTCATGAAGAAGGATCAGTTGCTCACCCGACGCGCGGCGTTGCTCGCGGGCGCCGGCGCCGTGGGAGCGGCCGCCACGGCCGGGGTGCTCACGGCGGTCACCGGGGACGCCCCCGCCCGTTCCGGCCCGGCCGCGGGCGCCCAGGCCCGCCGCCCCTCCGCGTACCGCCTCCAGCCGCTGACCGGCTACGGCCCGCCCCGCGCCGCCCCCCGCCGGACCCTGGTACGCCGCGAACCGCTGCTGCGCGTCTCCGGCCGCGGCCGCGCCATGGTGCTGACCTTCGACGACGGCCCCGACCCCCGCTACACCCCGGACATCCTGGACACCCTGGCCGAGTACGACGTCCGTGCCATGTTCTTCGTGTGCGGCGAGAAGGCCGCCGACAGCAGGGAACTGCTGGCCCGGATGGCCGACGAGGGCCATGTCGTCGGCAACCACACCTGGTCCCACCCCCTGCTCACCCGCCTCACCCGCCGGCAGATCCGCAGGGAGATGGAACGCACCAGCGACGTCGTCGAGGACGCCTGCGGGGAGCGCCCCGAGTGGTTCCGCGCGCCCTACGGCGCCTGGAACCGCGCCACGTTCCAGATCGGCGCCGAACTCGGCATGGAACCCCTCGCCTGGACGGTGGACACCCTCGACTGGACCACTCCGGGCACCCGGTCGATCGTGAAGCGGGTCGAGAACGGCGCCGCCCCCGGCGTCGTGGTGCTCTCGCACGACGCCGGGGGCGACCGCTCGCAGAGCGTGCGGGCCCTGCGGCGCTACCTTCCCGGACTGCTGGACTCCGGCTACCGCGTCACCGTGCCCCGGCGGCACTACGCCTAGGAGGGGCCCTCGGGTTCTCGCCCTGCCGGCCGGGGCAGGGCGAGAACCGCCCGAGGCGCGGCGCTCAGCGCACCTCGACCAGGCGGGCGAAGGCCACGACGTTGCCCGCGTAGCCGTCCTGCTTGGAGAATCCGCCGCCGCAGGTGATGACCCGCAGTTCGGCCGCTCCCTTGGACGCGTAGACACGGTCGCCGGGGAAGTTGTCCTTCTCGAACACCTCGACCCCGTAGATCTCGAACACGGCGGTCTTGCCGTCCTGCCGGGCGACCTCGACGCGGTTGCCCTTCTTCAGCGCCCCCAGCCCGTAGAACACGGCGGGCCCCTGCTGGTTGTCGACATGGCCGACGACGACCGCCGTGCCCTTCTCGCCGGGCGTGACGGCGCCGGTGAACCAGCCGGCCAGGTTCGGGTCCTCCGGCGGCGGCGCACCCACCCAGCCGTCCGCGTCCAGGCCCACGGGGATGATCGGCGCGTCGACCTGGATCGCCGGGATCCGGACCCGGTCCGGAAGGGCGTAGGGCAGGGGCCGTACGGTCCCGGCGAAGGTGGCGGAGGGCACCCGGCTGTCCGCCGCGGCGGCCGTGGCCGGCTGCGGCGGGCCCTCGTCGAACTCCCCCGAACCATTCCGGATGAGCGCGAGGCCGGTCAGCAGAACCAGCGCTATCACGCCCCAGGGGGCGCGCTTCTTCCGCCGCGCCTCCTCCTCCGCCTCGGCCAGCTCGGACGCAGACATTCGCCTTCCCCTCTCGACCCGGCCGTCGCCGTGTCATTCGCGCATATCAGAACGCTAAGTGCCGTGCGCGAAAGCGGCGACGGGGCGGGCGCGAACGGGTGGCCCGGGGCCGTGCGGGGCGGCCCGGGACCCTGAGGTGCGCCATCCGAGTTGCCGCCGTGAGGAAATTTCCGACCTCGCGTGACCTGCGGTGATGTCCGAATCTGCGGTTTTCCCGCGGGGCCCTCTCTCACCAGGACGGACCATTCCCGAAATGCGGGTGCGGACAAGGCAACTGACTGTCTTTCTGGGAGGCGCTTTCTCGCCGATCGACCGGGGACGGGACCCGGGGCGTCTTCCGCGGAGGTTCACATGCCTAACACTCGTGCCCTGGCGGTCGCCGGTGCGGCGGTCGCCGCCCTCGGCCTCTCCGCCCCCGCGGCCGTCGCGTGGGACACACCCAGCAACATCGTCGCCCTGCCGAGCGTCATCGCCCGTGGCGGCCAGCTGACCATCACGGTCGACGGCTGCCGCCACGGTGGCACGGCGACCTCCACCGCGTTCACGATGCCGGCGCAGCTCACGCCCGTCTCCGGCGCCAAGGAGACGGCGAGGGGCACCGCCACCATCAGGAACAACGCCCGCCCGGGGCCGTACGACATCACGGTCACGTGCAACGGCAAGAGTCTGACCAAGCCGCAGGCCTTCACCGTCATCGGCGGTGTCCGCGGCGGTCTCGGCGGCAGCAGCACCACCGGCGCGACCCCGACCGACATGGCCATCGGCGGCGGACTCGTGGCCGCGGCGGTCCTCGGCGGTGGCGTGTTCTGGATGCGCCGCCGGGCCGAACGGCGCATCTGACGCTCCCCGGCCTTCTTACGAGCGGTCGTCTCGCACGTGAACGGTGTGCGCCCCGGGTCTCCCTCACACGGGGAACCCGGGGCGAACACCTGCGGGCGGTGCGTCAGTCAGCCGGCGTCCTCGTCGGTGCGGCGGCGCGAGAAGTGGTAGGCGGCGCCGAGCGAGCCGGCGATGAGCGCGGCGCCGAGGCCGATCTCCCCGAGGTCGAAGCCGGCGAGAGTGCCGCCCTCACCGGCATGCACACCCTTCGGGTGCCGGTGGTGGTGCGTCGGATGCGGCGTGGGGTGGTGGGTCGGCCGGCCGCCGGCGATGGTCAGCCGCGCGGTGCCGCTCGACTCGTCACAGACGAACTCCACGTCGTAGACGGCACCGGGCTTGGCGTCCCAGTCGACCACGGCCGACGCCGACGACTTCCCCCGCGGGATGGTGACCACGTCGAAGACCGCCGAGGAGACGGCCGCCTCGCCCCGGCACGCCTCGTTGCGCTCCACCCGCAGCGTGACCCGGCCGCCCGCCGCGACGGTGGAGGGCTCGACGGCGAAGCCGAAGTCGGTCCGGATCGCCGCGTCGGCGGCGGGCACGCAGGAGGTGAGGGCGCCGGCGCCCAGCAGTACGGCCGAAGCGACGCATATCGCGCGCATGATGGATCCTCCGGGTCCCCGAGGAGCAGCCGCGGACCTGTTCCGCTCACGTCACACATGCACCTCGATGCCCGAAACGCTAGGAACGCGTCCGGGGTGGCGCGATCGGAGTAGCGCAAACGGGGGACGGCTGTGGTCCGCGCGGGGGACCGCCGGTT
The DNA here is from genome assembly GCF_040645895.1 of Streptomyces olindensis. Lineage (NCBI taxonomy): Bacteria > Bacillati > Actinomycetota > Actinomycetes > Kitasatosporales > Streptomycetaceae > Streptomyces > Streptomyces olindensis. Next base: position 82,475 of record NZ_JBEYZD010000023.1, read on the forward strand.
CCGCGCCGGGGGACGGCGACGATGTGCCGCACGCCCCCCGGGCCCGGATCCGCGGTGGGGGCGCCGTCAGTCGTCGACGCCCGGGAAGAGGTTCAGGAACGGGTCCGCCGACGCCGTCACGCCCCGGCTGTAGGGCGAGTCGAAGTCCCAGATGAGGAACAGCAGGAAGGCGATCAGCGCCGAGAACAGCCCGGCGAGGACCAGTTCGCGTGTCGTTCTGCGGATCTGCAGCGCGAAGATCATCCCGATGGTGACGACGGCCCCGGCGATCAGCCCGAACCACACCACGCCCGGCATGGTCTCCCCGGTCGACTCCGCCCGGGCGATCCGCGCCTGGCTCGCCGCGGTCACCTGGTCGAGGAGCGGCTGGTAGGCCTGGGCCTGGAAGTCCGTCTTCGGTTCGTAGTCGGTGACGTCCGCGCGGACCCGCTCGAAGAGCTCGCCGCCGCGCTCGGTGACCTGGCCCGTGTCGGCCATGGTGTCCCACTCGGTGGTGACCACGTGGCTGACGTAGGCGTGGATGTCGTCCCGGATGCGGTCGCGCTCCTCGGCCGGGTAGACCCGGACCCGCTCCGAGATCTCGTGCAGTGCGGTCGCCTCGGCCTGGACGTGGTCCTGGGCGGCGCTGCGCCCCTCCCAGACACCGGCGATCGCCAGGCCCAGGACGATGGCGTACACCACGCCGATCCACATCGTCATGTACTCGATGACGTCAGGGGTCTCGCTGGGGTCCTCGTCCTCGGGCGCCCTGCGGTGCCGTACGAGGGTGATGACGACCACCACGGCGCAGGCGGCCAGCATCGCGAGGGTGAGAACAAGCCATTCCGGCAAGAGATGCCTCCAGAGCTTCCAGGGATCAGCGCGCCCGCAGCGCGGCGACGGCGACCACCGCGGGCACCGTGACGAGCAGGACGAAGGTGAGCGGCGACAGCGTGTTGTTCGACGGCCGCGGCCGTGGCGCGGCCCGGTAGCGCGGGTAGTGCACGGGCTTCGCGGACGGACGCGGGGTGGGACTGGCCGACGGTTTCGGCGCCGGTGCCGGTGGAGGGGGCGGGGGAGGCGTGGGCCTCGGGGTCGGCCGGGGTGCGGGCACCGCTGGGCGTGGAGCGGGCGGAGGCGGTGGCTCCGGTTCGGCGGTGGGCGGTGGTTTCGGGGGCGGGGGCTTGGGTGAGGGCGGTGGCGGGTCCGGGCTCGGCGTCGGCGTCGGGCTCGGGGTGGGGGTCGGTTTCGGCGGAGGGGGCTTCGGTGTGGGCGTCGGGGTGGGGGTCGGTGTGGGTGTCGGGCACGGCGGCTTGGTCGGCCACGTCTTGCTCCCGGCGACCGCCACCGCCTTGATGCCGTCCGGCCCCGTCGAGGCGTACGCGCAGGAGTCGGCCATCGCCACCGAGGCCGGTGCGCCGACGAGCGCCCAGGTCAGCGTCGCCACCGCCAAGGCCCGTGCGGCGAGGGCGGGTTGGGTCGAAAGGGGTCCATACACGACGAAGATCATGAGCCCTGTGCCGCCCGGGCGGGCCGCAGCGCAAGGGGATTGCCTCGAAAGAGGGATATTCGGGGGGAGTCGGTTTGATCCGCGGTCACGCGTGGGGCTGTCGGTCCGCACGGGCGTGCGGCGCCTGTCGCAGGTTCCGGAAAGAAATTTGGCCGGACGTTGAACACACACGCCGCCCCCATGCGTACTCATGACCGTGCGGCGGCGCAGCAGGGCGCTGCAACACCCTTGGGAATATGGGGAGTTGACGATGAAGACCTCCTGGCGGAGCGCCTCACTCGTGGCGAGCGCCGCGGCGGTCCTGGCGCTGACGACGGCGTGCGGTCAGGACAGCCCACCGGCGGCCAGCCAGAACGTGGGCGCCACGGCCGCGCCCGGCGACTACGGAAGCATCGGCTCGGGCGCCAGCGGCGGCGTGGGCGGCACCGCCAGCAGCCAGCCGGCCGCGCCGAGCCCCACCGGCCTGTCCAACCCCGCGGGCAAGCTGTCCGTCTCCACCGCCGAGATCGGCAAGGTGGTCACCGACAGCCTCGGCCTCACCCTGTACCGGTTCGACCAGGACACCGAGCAGCCGCCCAAGTCGAACTGCGACGGCGACTGCGCCAAGACCTGGCCGCCCGTCCCCGCGGACGACGCCGAGGCCGGCGAGGGCATCGACAAGGCGCTGCTCGGCTCGGTCACCCGGTCCGACGGCACCAAGCAGCTCACCGTGGGCGGCTGGCCGGCCTACCGCTACGCCAAGGACGTCAACGCCGGTGACGTCAAGGGCCAAGGCGTCGGCGGCAAGTGGTACGCGCTCGCCCCCGACGGCAAGAAGGTGCAGGAGGGTGCGGGCGACGCGGGCGGTGCCGCCGAGGCCGAGGAACTCGGGCTGTCCACCCGCAACGACCCCAAGCTCGGCGAGATCGTCGTCGACAAGAACGGCATGACGGTCTACCGGTTCAAGAAGGACAAGGCGTGGCCCAAGCCCGTCTCCAACTGCACCGGAGCCTGCCTGGAGAAGTGGCCGATCGTGGAGCCCGTCGACTTCGCCGACACCAAGGGCATCCAGGAGAAGGGCTACATGATCTTCGACCGGACCGACGGCAAGGGCAAGCAGCAGACGATCAACTGCTCGCCGATCTACACCTTCGCCGGTGACAAGGCTCCCGGTGACACCAACGGCCAGGGCGTCGGCGGCACCTGGTACGCCGTGCGGCCCGACGGCAAGCTGGTCGGCGCGTCGGAATAACAGAGCGACCTCCCCAGGGTTCATCTCGTCACCCGGCGGCGTCGACCCGGTCCGCCCCCTCCGTGCCCCCACGGAGGGGGCGGACCGTTTTGCCGTGCTTCACCTGAACTCATCGAATTCTTGACACTCTTCCCCTTCCGGACCGGAACTCTCCGGAATGCCTCGGGCACTGTTCGTCATATGTTCGAAGGGCATGCGGACGGGTATCAATTCGGCACGTGCCGCAGGCAGTGACCGGGAACGGACGGTCAATTTCCGTTTCGGGTCGCTCCATTGGCGGGCGATCAGTAGCCTCTGCTCGAACACCGGATCGCCTACGCCTTGGAGAGATAGATGGAGCGTCCCGCCTGGGCCCCACGGAGCATCGACATCTCGGTGCCCAGCGTTTCCCGGATGTACGACTACTACCTGGGCGGATCGCACAACTTCGAGGTCGACCGGGAAGCGGCCCGCAGGGCCATGGAGTTCATGCCGGGACTCCCCAAGATCATGCAGGCGAACCGGGCGTTCATGCGCCGCGCCGTGCGCTACGCGGCCGACCAGGGCATCACCCAGTTCCTGGACATCGGCTCCGGCATCCCCACCTTCGGCAACGTCCACGAGGTCGCCCAGGCCGCCCGCCCCGGCGCGCGCGTGGTCTACGTCGACCACGACCCGGTGGCCGTGGCGCACAGCCAGGCGGTGCTGGAGGGCAACGAGGACGCGGCCATCGTCGCCGCGGACCTGCGCAAGCCCCAGGAGATCCTGCGCAGCCCCGAGGTGGAGCGGCTGATCGACCTGAATCAGCCAGTGGCGCTGCTCCTCGTTGCCATACTGCACTTCGTGGAAGACGAGGACGACCCGTACGGGGCGGTGACCGAACTGCGCGAGGCGCTCGCGCCCGGCAGTCTGCTCGTGCTCACCCACGCCTCCTACGAGGGGATCCCGCTGCCACCGGAGCGGGCTGGAGGCGCGGTGGACGTGTACGAGGACATCCGCAACCCGCTGATCATGCGCTCGCGCGAGGAGATCGCGCGGTTCTTCGAGGGGTACGACATGGTGGAACCCGGACTGGTGGCGATGCCGCGCTGGCGGCCCGACACCGCACCGGAGGACGAGGATCCGTACGCGTTCTCCGGTTTCGCGGGCGTGGGGCGTACGGCGTGACCGCGGAACCGGACGGGCCGGAGGACAGACTCCGCCGGTTCGCGACGATCTGGAGCCGGGCGGTCTTCCCGGTCACCTCGACGTCGTCGACCCGCCCGGAGTTCGAGGCGCACCTGCTGCCGCTGGCCCGGCGGTTGAGCCGGGCACTGCTGGCCCGGACCTTCGACGCCGACGAGGGCAAGGCCGTCGGCGCCGCCCTCGTGGACGCGCACTGCACCGACCCCGAGGCACTCAGCCGCACGCTGGACTGCGTGGACGCCTACCTCGTCCTGTACTGCGGGAACGACGGCGACCGGGAGGACCTGCGGGCCCGGTGCGCGCGCCTGCAGCACGCGATGGCCGCCGGCTTCGCACGGGCGCTGCGCGAGCGGACCCTGGCCGAGCAGGAGGCCATCGCGCAGGCCGCGCTCCAGGCGCAGGGCGTGGTCGCCCAGGCCCTGCACGCGAGCGAGGCCCGTTTCCGCGCGGTGTTCGAGGGTGCGGCCATAGGCATCGGCATGGCCGACCTGGACGGCAACATCCTCCAGGTCAACGGGGCGCTGCTGCGCATGTTCGGAGTCTCCGAGCAGACGATGCGCAGCCGCAAGGTCAGGGAGTGGACCCACCCCGACGACGCCCCCCAGACGTGGCGGCTCTACGACGAACTCGTGCGCGGCGACCGGGAGCACTACCACCTGGAGAAGGCGTTCTACCGCCCTGACGGAACGGTCCTGTGGACCAACCTGACGGTCTCCCTGCTCCGTGACGCCGACGGCAACCCGCAGTACCAGCTGGCCCTCATGGAGGACACCACCGAGCGGCGGCTGCTCAACCTGCGCCTGCGCTACGAGGCCACGCACGACGCCCTCACCGGCCTGCCGAACCGCACCTTCTTCTTCGAGCGCCTGGAGAAGGCACTGGGCGCGGGCGAGGGGCAGCGGTTCGGGCTGTGCTACCTGGACCTGGACGGCTTCAAGACCGTCAACGACAGCCTCGGCCACGCGGCCGGCGACCGGCTGCTCGTGGAGGTCGCCGACCGGCTCCAGTCCTGCGCCACCGCGCCCGGCGAGATGGTGGCCCGGCTCGGCGGCGACGAGTTCGTGGCCCTGACCACCGGCCCCGACACCCAGCGTGAGGTCGACGAACTCGCCGCCCGCATCATGAACGCGCTGCTCGCGCCGATCAGCGTCGACGGCCGGGAGCTGACCGTGCGCGGCAGCATCGGCATCGTCGAGGGCCCGGCCGGGGAGCGCAGCCCCGCCGAGGTGCTGCGCAGCGCCGACATCACCATGTACCGGGCCAAGTCGGCGGGCGGCAACCGCTTCGAGCTGGCCGACCCGGAGGCGGACGCCCGCGCCATCACCCGCCACGGCCTCACCACCGCGCTGCCGACGGCGCTGGAGCGGGGCGAGTTCTTCATCGAGTACCAGCCGCTGGTGCACCTCGGCGACGGCAGTGTCCGGGGAGCCGAGGCCCTGGTGCGCTGGCTGCACCCGCAGCACGGCGTGCTCGGCCCGGACCGGTTCATCCCGCTCGCCGAGCACACCGGGCTGATCGTGCCGCTGGGCCGCTGGGTCCTGGAGCAGTCGGTGCGCCAGGCCCGCGAGTGGCGGGAACTGCAGGGCGGTGCGGAGGCGGTGGGTCCGCTGCGGATCAACGTCAACCTCTCGCCCTGCCAGCTGACGCACCCGGGCCTGGTCCAGGACACCGTCGACATCCTGGAACGCACGGGCATCGAGCCGGACGCCCTGTGCCTGGAGGTCACGGAGTCGGCGCTGATCGGCGCGGACGACGACCTGCTGAAGCCGCTGCGCCGACTGGCGGAGATGGGCGTCGACATCGCCCTGGACGACTTCGGCACGGGTTACTCCAACCTCGCCAACCTGCGTCGCCTGCCGGTGAGCATCCTGAAGCTGGACCGCTCCTTCACGCAGAGCATGCAGCAGTTCCCGGCCGACCCCGTCGACCTCAAGATCGTCGAGGGGATCGTCTCGCTGGCCCACAGCCTGGACCTCGCGGTGACCGTGGAGGGCGTGGAGACCGGGGCACAGGCCGAGCAGCTGCGGATACTGGGGTGCGACACGGCACAGGGCTGGTACTACGCCCGCCCCGGCCCGCCGGAGCGGCTGCACGAGCTGGCGCTGGTGGACGCGACGGGCTGAGCGGACGGGCGGCGGTCCCGGTGGCCGGCCCCGGTGGTCGGCCCCGGGACCGCTTCCTACGATCGAGGAAGAGGACCCGACCGGGCCCCGGCCGAGGGAGCACGGGTATGGACACCACCGAGATGCGCCGCCTCTTCGAGGCCCACCGGGAGGCGGAGGCGGCCCGGGACATCGACGGCATCCTCGCCACGTTCGTCCCGGACTGCTTCCTCGAGACCAAGGCGCTCGGACTGCGCAGCGAGGGCGGGGACGCGGTCCGCGCCGCCTACGGGCAGCAGTACTTCACCGCGTTCCCCGACCTCAGCCCCGAGGACGAGGGCATCGCCCACGGCGACGACGTCATCACCGTGTGGGGGACGCTGCGCGGCACGAGCCGGGGGGAGTGGCTGGGCGTCCCGCCCGGCGGAGGCGCCTTCGAGGTGCCCTTCGCCAACGTCGTGCCCTTCCGGGACGGCCTGATGGCGGGCGAGGCGATCTACTTCGACCTGGCCACCCTGTGCGAACAGGCCGGCATCCCCCTGGAGCGGATCCGGTCGGCCGCCGCCGCACGCCGCGCGGGAGCGGCCAGGACCGGGTGACGGGCGGGAGCCGCTGTCACCGCGCCGCGCGGAGCGCCGCCCCCGCGGAGGCGACGTCCAGGTCCACGGTGACCTCCGCGCCCTCCCAGTGGCCGCGTTCGCTGAGCGCGAGGCCGATCAGCGCCAGCTCGGCGGCGGCGTCACGCAGCGCGTACTGCTCCGGCGTCTCCGCGCCGGGCGCGCCGTCCTCCGTGCGCTCCCAGGCGGCCACCGCCGCCTCGGCCAGTTCCCGCGGCACCCGCACCGCGACCCGGCCGGTCTGCCGGTCGACGCAGGCCCCGATGGCCGCCAGCACCTTCGTGTCGTCCCGGTAGCGGACGTACTGCTCATCACCCACGGGTCGAGGGTAGGCGCGGACGGCTGCCGGCCGCAGTCGATATCCGCAGGCGCCCGGCGGTGGCTCACCGCTCCAGCAGCATCCGCTGCAACTCCCTCGCCGCCCGCGGCGGTGCCACATCGCTGCGGTGGGCCAGGGCGATCGTGCGGTGCAGACCGGGCCGCGCCAGGGGAGTCACCCGCAGTCCGCGGCCCGACCGCGCGGCCACCATCCGCGGGACCACGGCGACGCCCAGTCCCGACCGTACGAAGCCCAGCACCGCGTCCATCTCGCCGCCCTCCACCGCGAAGTCCGGCTCGAACCCCTCCGCCCGGCACGCCGCCACGGTGAGTTCGCGCAGGTCGTAGCCGTGCCGGAACATCACGAGACGCTCGCCCTCCAGATCGGCGACGCGCACGGTCCGCCGTCCGTGCCCGGGCCTCGGCGCGTCCGGGGAGGAGACGACGACCAGGTCCTCGCGCAGCAGCTCCACCGTCGTCAGGGCGGGGGAGGGCGTCGGCAGCGGCAGCACCACCAGCGCCAGATCGAGCGCGCCCCGGGCCAGTTCGCGCACCAGGTCGTGGGACCCGCCCTCCTCGATCAGCAGCCGGACCCCGGGGTAGCGGTCGTGGAAGGCGCGCAGCACGTCCGGCAGCAGACCCGTGCACAGACTCGGCGTCGCCCCCAGCCGCACCCGTCCCCGCCGCAGCTGCACCAGCTCCAGCACCTCGTGCCGGGCCGTGTCCGCGTCGGCCAGGATGCGCCGGGCCAGGGGCAGCAGCGCCTCCCCGGCGTCCGTGAGCGTGATGTTGCCGCGCGCCCGCAGGAACAGGTCGGCACCCAACTCCCGCTCCAGCGCCTTGATCTGCTGCGACAGCGACGGCTGCGCGACATGGACCAGATCGGCGGCCCGGGTGAAGTGCCGGGTCTCGGCGACGGCCACGAAGTACTGGAGCTGCTGGAACTGCATGCTCACACGATAGCCGTCGCCTATGGAATCAAGCCGGACCATGTCTTGGACCGATCGGCCGTCGGTCCGTAGCGTGCTGTGCCATGGCTCTGGCAACGCGGACGGACCGACGGCCGTCCATGGCACGCACCGTGTGGGACTCCACCGTCGGCAAGAAGACCGTGATGGCGGTCAGCGGGCTGATCATGCTGCTGTACCTGGTCGTCCACATGATCGGGAACCTGAAGATCTTCTTCGGGGCGGGCGAGTTCAACCACTACGCCCACTGGCTGCGCACCGTCGGCGAGCCGTTCATGCACTACGAGTGGACGCTCTGGCTGGTCCGCGTGGTGCTCGTGGCCGCCGTGGTCGCCCACGCCGTGTCGGCGTTCCAGCTCAGCCGCCGCGACATCAGGGCACGGCCCAGCAAGTACGTGCACAAGAGGCCACGGGCCTCCTACGCCACCCGCACCATGCGCTGGGGCGGGATCATCCTCGGGCTGTTCATCGTCTGGCACATCCTCGACCTGACGACGGGCACCGTGCACCCCGGCTTCCAGCCGGGCCACCCGTACCAGAACGTCGTGGACACCTTCTCCACCTGGTACGGCAACGTCATCTACATCGTCGCGATGCTCGCCCTCGGCCTGCACATCCGGCACGGGTTCTGGAGCGCCGCCCAGACCCTCGGCGTCGGCAGCCGACGGCGCGACCGCGCCCTGAAGACCGTTGCGAACGTCCTCGCGCTGCTGCTCACGGCCGGTTTCATCGCCGTGCCCGTGGGCGTCATGACCGGAGTGGTGAGCTGACATGACCTCTTTCGCGGACTACACGACCGGTGAGCCGGTCGTCGACACCAAGGCACCGTCCGGGCCGGTCCACGAGCGCTGGGACAAGCGCCGCTTCGAGGCCAAGCTGGTCAACCCCGCCAACCGGCGCAAGCACACCGTGATCGTCGTCGGCACCGGCCTCGCCGGCGGCTCCGCCGGTGCCACGCTCGCCGAACAGGGCTACCACGTCGTCCAGTTCTGCTACCAGGACTCCCCGCGCCGCGCCCACTCCATCGCCGCGCAGGGCGGCATCAACGCGGCGAAGAACTACCGCAACGACGGCGACTCGATCCACCGGCTGTTCTACGACACCGTCAAGGGCGGCGACTTCCGCGCCCGCGAGTCCAACGTGCACCGCCTCGCGCAGATCTCCGTCGAGATCATCGACCAGTGCGTGGCCCAGGGCGTGCCGTTCGCCCGCGAGTACGGCGGCCTGCTCGACACCCGGTCGTTCGGCGGCGTGCAGGTGTCGCGCACCTTCTACGCTCGCGGCCAGACGGGACAGCAGCTCCTCCTCGGCGCCTACCAGGCCCTCAGCCGGCAGATCGCCGCCGGGAACATCGAGATGCACCCGCGGACCGAGATGCTCGACCTGATCGTCGTCGACGGCCGGGCGCGCGGCATCGTCGCCCGGGACCTCGTCACGGGCAAGATCGACACGTACTTCGCGGACGCCGTCGTGCTCGCCTCCGGCGGCTACGGCAACGTCTTCTATCTGTCGACGAACGCCATGAACTCCAACGCCACCGCCATCTGGCGGGCGCACCGGCGCGGCGCGTACTTCGCCAACCCCTGCTTCACGCAGATCCACCCCACCTGCATCCCGCGCACCGGCGACCACCAGTCCAAGCTGACGCTGATGAGCGAGTCGCTGCGCAACGACGGCCGGATCTGGGTGCCGAAGGCGAAGGGCGACACCCGGCCCCCGAACGAGATCCCCGAGGACGAGCGCGACTACTACCTGGAGCGCATCTACCCCTCCTTCGGCAACCTCGTGCCGCGCGACATCGCCTCCCGGGCCGCGAAGAACGTCTGCGACGAGGGCCGGGGCGTCGGCCCCGGCGGCCAGGGCGTGTACCTGGACTTCGCCGACGCGATCCGGCGGATGGGCCGGGGGGCCGTCGAGGCCAAGTACGGCAACCTCTTCGACATGTACCAGCGGATCACCGACGAGGATCCGTACGAGGTGCCGATGCGGATCTACCCGGCCGTGCACTACACGATGGGCGGCCTGTGGGTCGACTACGACCTCCAGACCACCGTCCCCGGCCTGTTCGCCGTCGGCGAGGCCAACTTCTCCGACCACGGCGCCAACCGGCTCGGCGCGTCCGCGCTGATGCAGGGCCTCGCCGACGGCTACTTCGTCCTCCCGGCCACCATCAACGACTACCTGGCGCGTCACCCGCACCACGAGGCGGTGACCGACGGACACCCCGTCGTCCAGGAGGTGCTGGCCGAGACGCAGGACCGGCTCAACCTGCTGCTGTCCGTCGACGGCGACCGCACCCCCGACTCCTTCCACCGCGAGCTCGGCGAACTCATGTGGGAGTTCTGCGGCATGGCCCGCACCGACTCGGGGCTGCGCAAGGCGCTGGAGCGCATCCCGCAGATCCGCGAGGAGTTCTGGCGGCGCATCAAGGTGCCCGGCACCGGCGAGGAGTTCAACCAGTCGCTGGAGAAGGCCAACCGCATCGTCGACTACCTGGAGCTGGCCGAGCTGATGTGCCTCGACGCGCTGCACCGCTCCGAGTCCTGCGGCGGCCACTTCCGCGAGGAGTCGCAGACGCCGGACGGCGAGGCCGCCCGCAAGGACGACGAGTTCGGCTACGCGGCCGCCTGGGAGTTCACCGGCACGGGCGAGGCTCCCGTCCTGCACAAGGAAGACCTGGTCTTCGAGTACGTCCACCCCACCCAGCGGAGCTACGCATGAAGCTCACCCTGCGCGTCTGGCGGCAGAAGAACGCCGACGCCGACGGCACGATGTCCACGTACGAGGTGGACGGGATCTCCGAGGACATGTCCTTCCTGGAGATGCTCGACACGCTCAACGAGGAGCTCATCCTCAAGGGCGAGGACCCGGTCGCCTTCGACCACGACTGCCGCGAGGGCATCTGCGGCGCCTGCTCGCTGGTGATCAACGGCGACGCGCACGGGCCGGAGCGGACGACCACGTGTCAGCTGCACATGCGGTCCTTCAAGGACGGCGACACGATCGACGTGGAGCCGTGGCGGGCGTCCGCCTTCCCGGTGATCAAGGACCTGGTCGTGGACCGGTCGGCCTTCGACCGGATCATCCAGGCCGGCGGCTACATCACCGCGCCGACGGGCGCGGCGCCGGAGGCCCACGCCACGCCGGTGCCGAAGCCCGACGCCGACTTCGCGTTCGAGCACGCCGAGTGCATCGGGTGCGGGGCGTGTGTGGCGGCCTGCCCGAACGGGGCGGCGATGCTGTTCACGTCCGCCAAGATCAACCACCTGAACGTGCTGCCGCAGGGGGCGCCCGAGCGGGAGACGCGGGTGCTGGACATGGTGGAGCAGATGGACGAGGAGGGGTTCGGGGGGTGCACGCTGACGGGGGAGTGTGCCACCGCGTGCCCGAAGGGCATCCCGCTCATGTCCATCACCAGCATGAACAAGGAGTGGTTGCGGGCTACTCGGCGGGTGGGTAAGCGGTAGTCGACCGGGTGCGGGTGCGTGGGGGGCTGGTCGCGCAGTTCCCCGCGCCCCTTTGGGGCGCGTTGCACTTCTGGCATTCAGCATTCTGGCATCCGCCCTCCTGGCACTCGTCACGCGGTGGTCAGGCGGCATGGGCACAACAGGTGGCGGCGGCACCGCTCGTCGCCACCGGCCCGTGACCAGGAGAAGCCATGACCGGCGTACTGACCGTCGACCGCCCCGCCCAGCCCACGGCCCCCACCCGCTACACCGTCACCCTCGCCCGGAACGAGGAGGACGTGCGTGCCGCCCAGCGACTGCGGCACGACGTCTTCGCCGGGGAGATGGGCGCCCTGCTGACCGGCTCCCAGCCCGGCCTGGACGTCGACCCGTTCGACGCGTACTGCGACCACCTGCTCGTGCGCGAGGAGACGACCGGCCAGGTCGTCGGCACCTACCGGCTGCTGCCGCCGGAGCGCGCGGCGGTCGCCGGGCGGCTGTACTCCGAGGGCGAGTTCGACCTGAGCTCCCTCGCCGGGATCCGGCCGGAACTCGTCGAGGTCGGCCGCTCCTGCGTGCACCCCGAGCACCGCGACGGCGCGGTCATCAGCCTCATCTGGGCCGGCATCGCCCGCTACATGGCCGACCGCGGCCATGAGTGGCTCGCCGGCTGCTGCTCCGTCCCCCTCGCCGACGGCGGCACCCTCGCCTCCGCCACCTGGGACCGGGTGAGCGCCAAGCACCTCTCGCCCGAGGAGTACCGCGTCCGGCCCCTGCTGCCGTGGGTCCCGGGCCCCGCCCCCGCCGCCCGCGTCGAACTGCCCGCCCTGCTCCGCGGCTACCTGCGCCTCGGCGCCTGGGTGTGCGGCGAACCGGCCCACGACCCGGACTTCGGCGTCGCCGACCTGTACGTGCTGCTGCCGATGAGCCGGGTCAACCCGCGCTACCTGCGGCACTTCCTCTCCCTCGTGCCGGCTTGATGAGCGCCTGGCTGCCCACCGCGCCCTGCACGCCCCGGGCCTGTGTCGACGCGCCGGCCGCGGTGCCCGCCTGGGCCGTGCCGCGTGCCCTGCTGCGGCTCACGGGAGTCGTGCTGGTGCTCCTTGCCGGGATCGCGCTGTCGCCGTTCGGCGCCCGGATACCGGCGTCCCTGGTGCGGCGGTGGTGCCGGTGGATCGTGCGCGCGGCCGGCGTCCGGGTCCGCGTCACCGGCGCCGCCGCCCCCACCGGAGGACTCCTGCTGGTCGCCAACCACATCTCCTGGCTGGACGTCCCGCTGCTCGCCGCCGTGCGTCCCGCCCGCATGCTGGCCAAGACCGAGGTACGGCGGTGGCCCGTCGCCGGGCCGCTGGCCGCGCGCGGCGGGACCCTGTTCATCGAACGGGACCGGCTGCGGGCCCTGCCGGACACCGTCGCCCGGATCGCCGGGGCCCTGCGCGAGGGCGCCGCGGTCGCCGCCTTCCCCGAGGGCAGCACCTGGTGCGGCCGCGCCCAGGGCACCTTCCGCCGCGCCGTCTTCCAGGCCGCCCTGGACGCCGGCGTGCCGGTCCAGCCGGTGCGCATCGGCTACCGGCTCGCCGGCGGAGGGCCCACCACGGCCCCCGCGTACGTCGGCGACGACACGCTGCTCGCCTCCCTGTGGCGGGTGGCGACGGCCAGCGGCCTCGTCGCGGAGGTCGAGGTACGGGACGCGATCCCACCGGGCGGCCACCCCGACCGCCGCTCCCTGGCCCGCGCCGCGCAGGCGCCGGAGACGGCCGCGCCGGCCTGGACGCACAGGGTGCTCGTGGCGTAGGGCGGGCTCAGCGGGTCCCGGACAGCGTGCGCGCGAGATAGGGCGCCGTCCGGCTCTCCGCAGAGCGCGCCACCTCCGCCGGGCGGCCCGCCGCCACGATCCGGCCGCCCGCGTCGCCGCCGCCGGGGCCGAGGTCGATCACCCAGTCGGCGCCCGCGACGACGGCCATGTCGTGCTCGACGACGATGACGGTGTGCCCGGCGTCGACGAGGCCGTGCAACTGGCGCATCAGGACGTCGACGTCGGCCGGATGGAGGCCGGTCGTCGGCTCGTCGAGGAGGTAGAGCGTGTGGCCGCGCCGGCCGCGCTGGAGCTCGCTCGCCAGCTTGATGCGCTGCGCCTCGCCGCCGGACAGTTCCGTCGCCGGCTGGCCGAGGCGCAGATAGCCCAGGCCCACGTCGAGCAGGGTGGCGAGGCTGCGGGCGACGGCCGGGGTGTCGGCGAAGAACTCCGCCGCGCTCTCCACCGTCAGGTCCAGCACCTGCGCGATGTTCCGCCCCCGGTACGTCACCTCCAGCGTGCCGGGGTTGTACCGGGCTCCGCCGCAGTCCGGGCAGGGCGCGTACGTGCTGGGCAGGAACAGCAGCTCCACGCTGACGAACCCCTCGCCCTGGCAGGTCTCGCACCGCCCTCCGGCCACGTTGAAGGAGAACCGGCCGACGCCGAAGCCCCGGGCGCGAGCCCCGTCGGTCGCCGCGAACACCTTGCGCACGACGTCGAACAGGCCGGTGTAGGTGGCGAGGTTCGAGCGCGGCGTGCGGCCGATGGGCCTCTGGTCGACGGAGACCAGCCGGCCCACCCCCGCCGTGTCCTGGGTGATCTCACCGATCAGCGTGGACTTGCCGGAGCCGGAGACGCCGGTGACCGCGGTGAACGCGCCGAGCGGGAACGCGGCGGTCACGCCCCGCAGGTTGTGCCGGGTGACCGGGCCCGTCCTCAGCCATCCGCTCGGCTCGCGGAGCTCCCGGGCGGGGGCGGGGGAGCGGTCGAACAGGTAGCGGGCCGTGGCGGACTCCTCGACGGCGGCCAGGCCGTCCACCGGGCCGCTGTGCAGCACCCGCCCGCCGTGCTCGCCCGCCCGCGGGCCGACGTCCACCAGCCAGTCGGCGCCGCGGACGACGTCCAGGTGGTGTTCCACCACGAACACCGAGTTCCCTGCCGTCTTCAGCCGCTCCAGCACCGTGAGCAGCGCCTCGGTGTCCGCCGGGTGGAGTCCGGCCGACGGCTCGTCGAGGACGTAGACGACCCCGAACAGGCCGGAGCGCAGCTGGGTGGCGAGGCGCAGGCGCTGCAGTTCGCCCGCGGAGAGGGTGGGGGTGGCCGGTCGAGGCTGAGGTAGCCGAGGCCCAGTTCCATGACGGGGGCGATCCGGGAGGTGAGGTCGTCGGTCAGGACCCGGGCGGTCTGCGACCTCGCGTCGAGGGACGCGGCCAGCTCCGCCAGCGGCAGCGCGGCCAGCTCGGCGATGGTCCGCCCGCCGAACGTCACCGCGAGCGCCTCGGGACGCAGCCGGCTGCCGCCGCACGCCGGGCAGGGCGCGCTGGTGAGGAACCGCTCGGCCTTCGCCCGCAGGGTCGCGCTCTTGGAGTCCGAGAAGGTCTTCATCACGTACCGGCGGGCGCTCATGTACGTGCCCTGGTACGGCCGTTGGATGCGGTCGGCGTCCCGGACCGGATGCACGGTGACCACCGGCTGCTCGTCCGTGAACAGGATCCACTCGCGCTGTGCGGCGGGCAGCTCCCGCCACGGCCGGTCCACGTCGTAGCCGAGCGCGTCGAGGACGTCCCGCAGGTTCTTGCCCTGCCAGGCGCCCGGCCAGGCGGCGATCGCGCCCTCGCGGATCGACAGCGACGGGTCGGGGACCAGTGACTCCTCGGTCGTGCGGTGCACCTGCCCGAGTCCGTGGCACTGCGGGCAGGCACCGGCCGCCGTGTTGGGCGAGAAGGCGTCGGAGTCGAGCCGCTGGGCGCCGGGCGGGTAGGTGCCGGCCCGGGAGAACAGCATGCGCAGGGAGTTGGAGAGGTTGGTGACGGTGCCGACGGAGGAGCGCGAGGTGGGCGCCGCGCGGCGCTGCTGGAGCGAGACGGCGGGCGGCAGACCGGTGATCTCCCCGACCTTCGGCGCGCCGACCTGGTGGATCAGGCGGCGCGCGTACGGCGCGACCGACTCGAAGTAGCGGCGTTGCGCCTCCGCGTAGATCGTGCCGAACGCCAGCGACGACTTCCCCGAGCCGGAGACGCCGGTGAACACGGCCAGCACGTCCCGGGGGATGTCGACGTCCACGCCCCGCAGGTTGTGCTCGCGGGCTCCTCTGACGCGGACGTACGGGTCGTGGGGGCTGTGGGGGTCGTGCATGGGAAACGACTCTAACCGGAGGTGATCGCCGCCAGCCGCCGGTGGGAGTCGATCAGCGCCTCGCGGTCGTGGGTGCTGGTGGTGACCAGGACCTCCTGCGCCCCCGTCTCCTTCAGCACCGTCTCCAGCTCGTCCGCGACCTGCTCCTCGGTGCCGGCGATGTGCCCGGTGAGCCCGGACTCGTAGAAGCCGCGCTCCTTCGGGGTCAGGGTGAGCGCCTCGACGCGCTCGGCGGGCGGCAGGGGCGGGAAGGTGCCGTGCGTGCGGGAGTACGCCATGGACCAGGCCTCGGGGACCAGCAGGCGCCGGGCCTCTTCGGGGGTGGCCGCCACGGCGACCGTGCCGGAGATGACGACGTACGGTTCGGGCGCCCAGGAGGAGGGCCGGAAGTGCTCGCGGTAGTGGTCGATGCCGCGGCGCATCTTCTCCCGGTTCCTGAGGTCGCCGATGACCATGGGCAGGCCGGCGCGGGCCGCGATGCCGGCGCCCTCGCCCATGGCCAGGACGAACGGCGGCACGCTCAGGCCCTCGGCGGGCCGGGCGTGCACGCCGGTGGGGGAGGTGCCGCGGAACCAGCCGAGCAGCTCCCGCAGCTGGGCCTCGAAGTCCTCGGCGTCGCCCTTGTCGCGGCCCAGGGCCCTGCGCACGCCGTCCGTGAAGCCGACGGAGCGGCCGAGGCCCATGTCGATGCGGCCGGGGAACAGCGACTCCAGCACCCCGAACTGCTCCGCCACGACCAGCGGCCGGTGATTGGGCAGCATCACGCCGCCGGTGCCGACCCGGATCGTCCGGGTCGCGGCGGCGACGGCGGCCGCGAGCACGGTCGGCGCGGAACCGGCGACCCCGGGCACCCCGTGGTGCTCCGAGACCCACAGCCGGTGGTAGCCGAGCCCCTCCAGCTCCTGCGCGAGCGACACGGTGTCGCGCAGCGCCTCGGGGTGCGTGTGGCCCTCGCGAGTGCGGGAGCGGTCGAGGACGGAGAAGCGGGTCGAGGCGATCAGGGAGCTCACACGGGGTTCAACACCTGAGGCGCAGCGGCATTCCCGGCTGCGGTGTCGCCTATCCCTCGGGGCGCAGCAGGCCGCGTTCGTAGGCCTTGACCAGGTTCTGCGGGACGAGGTGGCGGACGCCGTCGATCGTGACCGGCACCAGGGCCGGCGTGGCGGCCTTCCACTGGGCGCGGCGGTGACGGGTGTTGCTGCGGGACATCTTCCGCTTCGGGACGGCCATGGGATTCCTCCTCGGTGCACAACCACGGACGGGCACCGAGGACGCTACATGAAAATGGATCCCATTAACAATCGGCGTCCACGGTGCCTGACCGGCCGTTCCGCAGGAGTGCCTCAGTCGTCGGCGCCCACGAGCATCCGCACCTCGAACTCCTCGTGCGTGCCCGCCTCTTCGCCCGGCCCCTTGTCCAGCACAGTGCCGAGCCAGCCCAGGAAGAAGCCGACGGGGATGGAGACGATGCCCGGGTTCTGCAGCGGGAACCAGGCGAAGTCGGCCTCGGGGTAGAACGAGGCGGGGGCGGAGGAGACGACGGGGGAGAACACGGCCAGCAGGACGGAGCAGAGCAGGCCGCCGTAGAGGCTGAGCAGGGCGCCTTTCGCCGAGAAGCGCCGCCAGAAGAGGGTGTAGATGATCGTCGGCAGGATCGCGGACGCCGCGATGGCGAAGGCGAGGAAGGCGAGCGTCGCGGTGTTCGCGCCCCAGGCGACGAGGGCGAGCAGGATCCCGAGGATGCCGATGACCGCCCCGGACAGCCGAGCGACCGTCAGCTCCTCCGTCTCGCTGGCCCGGCCCTTGCGGATCACCTCGCTGTACAGGTCGTGCGCCAGGGACGAGGCCGCCGCCAGGGTGAGGCCGACCGCCACCGCGAGCAGCGTCAGATACGCCAGGCAGGTCAGCAGCGCCGTGAGGACACTGCCGCCGAGCTCGTGCGCGAGCAGCAGGACGGAGGCGTTGCCCGTGCGGTCCGTGTCCACGATGGTGTCCCGGCCCAGCAGCGCGGTGGCGCCGAGGCCGAGGATGCCGGCCCCGAAGCAGACCGCGCCGACCAGCCCGATGGCCCACAGCACCGAGGAGCGCAGCACACCGCTGCTGCGCGGGGCCAGCAGCCGCATCAGCACGTGCGGGAGGGCGGCGAGACCGAGGACGATGGCCAGTTCGAGGCTGAGGAAGTCCAGCTTGTTGCTGACGGTGCCGCCGTAGCGCAGCCCGGGTTCGAGGAAGGTCACACCGGTACCGCTGCGATCGGCCGCCCGCTCCAGGAGGGCGTTGGGGTTCCAGTCGAAGTGGTGCAGCACCCAGCCCGCGGTGAACAGCACGCCCACGATCAGCATCACGGCCTTGATGATCTGGATGACCGTCGCTCCGGGCATCCCGCCGAGGGACGCGTACAGGATCACGAAGGTGCCGATCACGACCACGCACAGGGTGCGGGTGGTACCGCTCGGCACCCCGGTGAACTGCGTCAGGAGGGCCACGCTGCCCACCAGTTGGGCCACCAGGTAGAGCGTCGCGATGGCCAGGATGCACACGGCCAGGGCGACCCGCACCGGCCGCTGCTGCCGGGGCAGGCGCAGCGCCACCGTGTCGCCGAGCGTGAACTTCCCCGTGCGGTGCAGGGGTTCGGCGATCAGCAGCAGCACCATCATCCAGGCGACGGTGGTGCCCCCGAGGTACATCAGCCCGTCGTACCCGGTCAGGGCGACCAGCCCGGTGCTGCCCAGCAGGGTGGCGGCGGACAGGTAGTCGCCGCACATGGCGAGGCCGTTGCGCAGCGGGGACATCGCGCGGTTGCCGAGGTAGAACTCGCTGATCTCGTCGCGCTGAGGGGCCGTCAGCAGGGCCGTGAACAGGGTGATCACGACGACGGTCAGGAACAGCACGAACGTCAGCTGCAGGCTGCTGTCGTCGATGGCGGCGGCGGTCACCACGTGCGGAACCCCCTCGTGCCGTGCCGGAGAGGCTGCCCGGGCTGCCCGGCCCCCTGGGGCGGGACGGCGGAGCGGGCGCGGCGGTTCTCGTTCTCGTGCAGCCGCGACCGCAGGCCGCGGGCGAGCGGATCGACCCGGGTGCGCATGTGCCGCACGTAGCACCATGCGGTCACGCCCATGACGGCGAACTGCCCGAGGCCGAGGGCGAGACCGATCGTGAGGTGGCCGAACAGCGGCTGGTTCATCACCGCGGGGACGAAACTCGACAGCAGCACATACAGCAGGAATCCGCCGACGGACAAGATCGTCGCCCGAGTGCCGAACCGGCGCTGCGCGCGACGCAGCGAGTGAAATTCGGGATGGTCGGATATACGAGACGGCGGAGTATGTTCGATGTGCGGGAGCGGGAATGTGGGAGTGTCATCGCGTTGCGGTGGAAATTCGGGCACAGGCGCACCTTCTTCGCTGCTTCGTGCCCCGCACTCGACCCCGTCGAGTCAGTGGTGTGTCCGGTTTTCGGGCAGGGTGGAGGGGTGCCGGACGCGCTGAGGGGGTGCGGGCTCTGTGGGGGGCTCGTGAAACCGAAAAACATCCTGTTCGGAATCACGCGGACGGCCTCGGGGTTCTGTGTGGAGATCCCCGACCAGCCCGGCCACGGGTGGTGGCGAGGCTGAAAGCGGAGTATGTCAGTGCCGTGCTTGAGCCATCAACTGTGAGGGTGAATTGACTTCTGTCCATGGCGCGTTCACACCTCCGGCGGCGCGCCGAAGGTGCTGCGACGGGCCTGTGGGAATGGGCCTGCCGGAGAATAGTCCGGACCATTTCTCCGGCCAGGCTGTCTCAAACGTGTCGCCCTGAGGGCCGGATCAGAAACGCGCCCCGATCGCCGTGCCGGAGCGTGGCACGAGGAACTCCGGCGCCTTCGGCAGTGAGCCGTCCGCCGCCCGGGGACCGGTGAGCGGACCCGGGTCGGTGCTCCGCACCGAGGCGGCGTCCCAGGTGCCGCCGATGTTCCAGGAGTTGCCGCTGGCGACGGTCTTCGCGCCGACGGCCGCCGCGCGCTGGTCGGCGACGGACAGATTGCCGGTGAGCCGGGCGGTCCCGCCCGAGACGTCGGCGTCGAAGCCCGTACCGCCGTTGCCGTGGGTGGAGTTGCGGCTCAGGGTGAGGCCGCCCGGGTTGCCGTTGTCGGTGAGGCCGTGCTTCGCGTTCTTGAAGGAGACGCTGTTGCGCACGGTGTGGGCCACCGCGGGGGCCGGACTGCCGCCGCCGAGCTTGAAGCCGTTGCCGTCACCCGCGAAGTCGGGGAAGTTCCAGCGGTTGAAGCCGTTGCCGTACGCCACGGTGTTCTCGATGGTCACCGGGGAGGCGAACTTCCAGGCGTCGAAGCCGTCGTCGACGTTGTTCCACAGCCGGGCGCCGCGCACCACGTTGCCCGTGCCGCTGCCCTCCTTGATGGCCAGGCCGTCGGCGCTCTCGCTGTTCTTGCGCGGGTCGCGGTTGCCGTGACTGTCCAGGTCCACGATCAGGTTGTCGCTCGAAGCGCCCTGGAGCTGGAAGCCGGACTCGTAGTTGTCGTGCGTGCGCAGGCGCGCGAAGACGTTGCCGTCGCAGCCGTCGCAGTACACCCCGTAGGGGCCGTTGACGATCTCCAGGTCCGAGATCCGCCAGTACGACGCCTCCATGTGGAGCGCCCCGCGCTCGGCGCGCGGGATGCTGCCGCCGACCGGGGTGTGACTGGCGGGCAGCTTCTCGCCGTCCACGACCACGCGCTCGCCCGGGTGGGCCGAGAGGGTGATGGGCTGCGAGGCGGTCCCCGAGGTGGCGATGGTGATGTTGTCGGTGAGGGCGTACGTCCCGCCGCGCACGGTGATGGTGTCGCCGGGCCGGGCCAGGTCCACCGCTCGCTGGATGGTCTTCAGCGGCCGGGCGAGCGTGCCGGGGGCGGCGTCGTCGCCGTTCGGCGCCACGACCAGGGTCGTCCCCGCGGCGGCCGCCGGCCCCGTCAGTGCCAGGGCCAGCGCGGCCCCCGCCATCGCCGCCGACCAGATCCGTGCGTTGCGCATACGGCCTCCTGCCTCTGTCTGCCTGCGTGTCGCACAGGAGTGGCCGCCGGGGAGACGAAGGTTGCCGGGGCGCGGCCCGCTGCCGGGCTCTAGGGTGGGCAGCGTGAGTGACGACCGTGGCAAGGCCCCGCTGGCCGTGTTCGATCTGGACAACACCCTCGCCGACACCGCGCACCGGCAGCGGTTCCTGGAGCGCAGGCCGAAGGACTGGGACGGGTTCTTCTCGGCGGCGCCGCAGGACGGGCCGCTCGCGGAGGGCATCGCGCTGGTGCGGGAGAGCGCGCGGGAGTGCGAGATCGTCTACCTCACCGGGCGCCCCGAGCGCTGCCGGCGGGACACGCTCGACTGGCTGGAGGCCCAGGGCCTGCCCGAGGGGCGCGTGTACATGCGGCGGGACGCCGACCGCCGGCCCGCCCGCTTCACCAAGCTGGAGATCCTGAAGCGCCTCGCCCGCACGCGCGAAGTCCGTGTCCTCGTGGACGACGACGAACTGGTCTGCGAGGACGCCCGGCGCGCGGGCTTCACCGTCGTACGGGCCGACTGGGCCGTACGGTCCGCCGAGATGAAGGCGGCCCAGGAGCGCGAAGGACGGACCTGAGACGCCGGGTTGGCGGAGTGTTCACCTCCGCCGGGCATCCCCGAGCCACCAGCGCCGGCGCACACGTGCGCGTACACACGGGGGATGCCATGAAGGGACGTCACAAGGGCGCGCTCGCGGGAGCGGCCCTGCTCGGTTCCGCACTGCTGCTCACCGGCTGTGCCGACCCCGACCGCAGCGAGATCGTCACCTGGACCGACGAACACGGCCGGGCCTGCACCGGCGTGGCGGTGGTCGACTCCGAGGACGGCGACCGCGAGGTCACCGGCATCGACTGCGACTACCCGCCGGAGGGCACGCGGCCGGGCCGCGCCACCTCCCGGCCGCTGCCGCGGTGAGCCACGGGGGCCGCTACTCGGACTCCTCCAGGCGGAAGCCCACCTTGAGCCCCACCTGCCAGTGCGCGATCTCCCCGTTCTCGAGCTGACCGCGCACCTGCGTCACCTCGAACCAGTCCAGGTTGCGCAGGGTCTGCGAGGCCCGGCCGATGCCGTTGCGGATGGCCTGGTCGACGCCCTCGGGCGAGGTGCCGACGATCTCCGTGACCCGGTAGGTGTGGTTCGACATGCCGCTGCTCCTGTTCTGGCGAGTGTGTCGCGCGTCACTCCACCGTGCCCCACGCGGCGGCGAAGCGCGAGACGTCACCTCCCGCCCCGCCGCCCACGAGGGGCCCGCCGGGGTCAGCGCGCCACGCTCAGCGACAGCGCGAACCGGCCCGCGCCGTCCGTCCACCAGTGGGCCAGGTCCAGGCCCGCCGCGAACAGTTCGGCGCGCACCCCCTCCTGCCGGAACTTCGCCGACACCTCCGTGCGCAGCTCCTCTCCCGCCGCGAAGTCGACCGCCAGATCGAGCGCCGGCACCTTCACCGTCTGCGCCGTACGGGAACGCAGCCGCATCTCGATCCACTCGTGCTCGGCGTCCCACAGGGCCACGTGGTCGAACGCGCCGGGCTCGAAGTCGGCGCCGAGCTCACGGTTGATCACGGTCAGCACGTTCTTGTTGAACGCGGCCGTCACCCCGGCGGCGTCGTCGTAGGCCCGGACCAGCACCCCCTCGTTCTTGACGAGGTCGGTGCCCAGCAGCAGCGCGTCGCCCGGGGCGAGCAGGGCCCGTACGGAGGCCAGGAACGCGGCGCGCTCGGCGGGCAGCAGGTTGCCGATCGTGCCGCCGAGGAACGCCACCAGCCGGGGGCCCGGCGTGTCCGGCAGGGTCAGCTCCGCGGTGAAGTCGGCGATCAGCGCGTGCACGTCGAGCCCGGGCCGCTCGGCGGCGAGGGCCTGCCCGGCCTGGGTGAGGGCGCTCCCGCTGACGTCGACGGGGACGTAGGTGTGCACGGCGGTGAGGGCGTCGAGGAGGTGCCGCGTCTTCTCGGAGGAGCCGGAGCCGAGCTCCACCAGGGTGCGGGCGCCGGTGGCGGCGGCGATCTCGCCGGAGCGGGCGACGAGGATCTCGCGCTCGGCACGCGTGGGGTAGTACTCCGGCAACTCGGTGATCCGCTCGAACAGTTCGCTGCCGTGGGCGTCGTAGAACCACTTCGGCGGCAGGGTCTTGGGCGTGTGGGTCAGGCCCCGGTGGACGTCGGCGCGCAGGGCGGCCTCCGTGGCGTCCTCGGGCAGGGTGCGGGTCAGGTGGAACGGGCTCACGTACGGGGCTCCTTGGGAGATGCGTCCGGGAGGTCCTTGAGCGGCGTGAGCAGCACGTCCGTGCGGCTCGCCGCGAGCAGGGTGCGGTCGGGGACCTCCTGCCAGTGCGGATCGTCGTCGTAGGGCTCGGAGGCCACGACGGTGCCGCCGCCGGGCCGGGTGAGGTACCAGAGGGTGTCGCCCCAGGCGGTCGCGGTGATCGTGTCGCCGTTGGTGAGGAGGAAGTTGAGCCGGGAACCGGGAGCCGCCGCGGCGACCTCCAGGACCGTGTCGGCCAGCGCCTGGCCTTCCTCGTCGCCCCCGCGCAGCCGGGCCAGCACCAGTGCCCAGACGAGCGCCGAGTCGTTGCGGGCCTCCAGCGACAGCAGGTCCTCGTGCGGCAGCGTCCGGGACACGGCGGCCAGGGAGCCGGGCCAGCCCTTGACCGCGCCGTTGTGGCTGAACAGCCAGGTCCCCGCGGCGAACGGCGCCACCGCGGCCTCGGCGTCCGCGCCCGACAGGGTCGCGTCCCGCACCGCGGCGAGCAGCGCGGTGGTCCGTACGACCCGGGCGAGGTCGGCGAACGACAGGTCCGCCCAGATGGGCCCGGCCCGTCGGTAGCGGGCCGGCACCGGATCGCCCTCCGCGTACCAGCCGACGCCGAAACCGTCCGCGTTGACCGTCCCGTACCGCTGGTGGCGGGGCGCCCACGACTGCCGGTACAGGCCGTGCGGGGGCTCCACCAGGAACCGGCCGAGCGGCTCCCCGGGCCCCACGTACGCCACATGACGGCACATCAGACGTCCTCCGAGCGGGCCGTGCGGAACCCGGAGAAGATCTGCCGCCGGATCGGGTAGTCCCAGTTGCGGAACGTGCCCCGGCAGGCCACCGCGTCCACCGCGAAGGAACCACCGCGCAGCACCTTGTGCTCGGGGCCGAAGAACACCTCCGAGTACTCCTTGTACGGGAACGCCCGGAACCCCGGGTACGGCAGGAAGTCGCTCGCCGTCCACTCCCACACGTCGCCGATCAGCTGCCGGACGCCGAGCGGGGACTCACCGGCCGGGTAGCTCCCGGCGGGCGCCGGACGCAGGTGCCGCTGACCGAGGTTGGCGTGCTCGGGGCCCGGGTCCTCGTCGCCCCACGGGTAGCGCCGCGAACGGTCGCCGGCCGGGTCGTGGCGCGCGGCCTTCTCCCACTCGGCCTCGGTCGGCAGCCGGCGGCCGTCCCACCGGGCGTAGGCGTCGGCCTCGTACCAGCACACGTGCAGGACGGGCTCGTCCGGCGGGACGACCTCGGTGACTCCGAAGCGGCGCCTGAGCCACTGCTTCCCGTCGCGCCGCCAGTACAGCGGGGCGGTGATGCCGTGCTTGCGGATGTGCGCCCAGCCCTCCGGCGCCCACCAGCGCGGGTTCTCGTAGCCGCCGTCCTCGATGAACGCCTGGTAGGCGGCGTTGGTCACCGGCGTGGTGTCGATGGAGAAGGCCGGCACCTCGCGCCGGTGCGCGGGGCGTTCGTTGTCCAGCGCCCACGGCTCGGTGGAGGTGCCCATCGTGAACGGACCGCCCGGGATGAGCACCTCGGACCGCCCCGTGAACAGCGGCACGGGCTCCGGGTCGGGGGCGGTCAGGGCCTGCGGTCCCTTGCGCAGCTGATGGGTGATCAGCATCGTCTCGTCGTGCTGCTGTTCGTGCTGCGCGATCATGCCGAAGGCGAACCCCGCCTCCGTCAGCCGCGTGCCGTGGAACGCGGCCTTCTCCAGCACGTCCAGCGCCCGGCCGCGCACGTCGGAGGCGTACCGGCGGGCCTCGGCGGGCGACAGCAGGGGCAGCTTCGGCCGCTCGGCCCGCGGGTGCTCGAAGGCGTCGTAGAGGCTGTCGATCTCGGGCCGTATCGCCTCCTGCCCGGCGACGGCCCGCAGCAGCCACTGCTCCTCCTGGTTGCCGATGTGCGCCAGGTCCCACACCAGCGGCGACATCAGCGGCGAGTGCTGCGCGGTCAGGTCGGGTTCCTCGACGCAGCTTGTCAGCAGGGTGGTGCGCTCGCGCGCGACGACCAGCGAGGCGACCGCCCGCTCACGGAGCGCCTCGGGGTCGTGGTGCGCCTCGGCGTCCACGGTCCCGGTGTCGGCGGCGGGCTCGGTGTGGGTCATGGGCGGAAGTCCTTCCCGTGGGCGCGACCGTCCGTGCCGCGCTGTCGGTCGAGCAGGTCGTCGGCGGGGCAGCGGCCCAGGACGACATAGCGGTCCAGGTAGGCGGTGACGGCGTCCGTGACCTCGGGCGCGGCGCCGAGCCGGGGCAGGGCGTCCAGCGCGGTGGTGAAGCACGTGACGGCCACCTCGCGCAGTTCGGCGTCGGCCAGGCCGCGCCGGGCCGCGTCGAGCCACAGCGGGTTGTGCGGCGCGGGCATCCCCAGGGTGCGTTCGGCCAGCGGCTTCACGGCCCGGTAGGCGGTCTCCGCGGCCTCCGGGTCGTCGAACAGCGCGGCCGTCACGGCCAGCGGCACGATCCAGCCGTCGTCGCCCGGCTGCGCGTCGATCATGCGCAGTTCGAGATGACCACGCGGCCTGACCGGCGGGAACAGCGTCGTGACGTGGTAGTCGAGGTCCTCCCGCGTAGGCGGCCTCGGCACGCCCGTGCGGATCCACTCCCGGAAGGTCAGCCCCTGCGGGACGTCCCAGGGCGCGCCGTCCCGCCGTACGCACATCACGGGGGAGTCCAGCACGTGCCCGGCCCAGGCGGCGCGCGGCTCGGCGTCCAGCGGCGGCCCGCCCGCCCGGCCGGTGCCGATCCGCGTCCACAGCAGCTGCCGGGTGGACATCCAGCCGGTGGGCCGGTGGCCGGCGAGCGGGGAGTTGGCGAACGCGGCCACCAGGACCGGACCCAGATGATAGGCCAGCCACCAGCGCCGCACGTGGCCGAGGGGCCCTGGCTCCTCGTGGCCGGCGTCCAGGCACACCTGCACGGAGGCGGAGGTGCACATCATGGCGCGGCCGGCGGGACCCGTGCGGTCCAGGCAGGCCTCCATGGCGTCGTAGCGCGGTTCGCGCAGGAACCGGCGGGGTTCGTGCCAGGGATCCTGGCCGATGCCGACGAGGGCGAGGGCGTCCTCGCGCAGGACCGCGCGGACGGCGTCGAGGTCGGCGGAGACGGTGCGGACGAGCTCCGTCAGCGAGGCGGCGGGGGGCGAGCTCAGCTCCAGCTGGCCGCCGGGCTCCACGGTGAGCGCCGACCTCAGGGGCAGGGTCCGCAGTGCGGCGTAGGCCGCCGCGAGTCGTTCGGGTGCGACGGGGAGCTGCGGTGCGCGCAGCTCGTGGACGAGCCATTCCACCTCGACCCCGAGGCGGCGCGGCGGGCCGGTCTTGAAGCAGATGCCGCGGACGAGGGCCTCGACGTCTGCCTCGGACAGTGCGGCGTGTGGCTGGGTACAGCCGCCCGCCGCTGCAGTGGGCGAATCAGGCATATAGGGATCCTCCTGAGATTCCACCATGCCACCGGTCCGGGCACTCCGGCGGCCCGAACCGTCTTCACCCGTCCCACCCAAGCCTCTCCTGTCGCTCGGCACAAGGGTGCGAACCGGGGCGTTCCGGGTCGGTCATCCCGGCGGGCCGGGCGTTTCCCGGCGCTTTCCCCGGTGTTTTCCGGCCGCGCGAAAACCTTGTTGCGCCGGGACGCGGCGTCACCCAGGATGCCTGCGTGAGCACGACAAGAAGGTCTGCGCGGCAGGTGCTCGCGGCGCGTACGGGGGTCGCGCCGTGAGCGCACGCCTGCGCGGACCGGCACCGGTGTCCTCCGTCCGGGTGACGCGGATGCCGGCCGGTGATGCCGGGGTCGCCGCCCGTGGCCGCCGTCGGCGGGCAGCGCCATCGCGTGGCTGCCCCGGGGGGCGTGATCCCTCAGGTCCAGCCGTAGCGCTCCCGCAGGCGGTGTCTGACCAGGTTGAAGCGCATGCGGTCCAGGGCGCAGGCCTCCCGGCGCATGCCGTCCTCGTGCAGGCGCAGGACCCGGTCGACGTCGACCCACGACTCCCGGCCGGACCGGTCCCACGGCCCGCTGCCGATCGGCACCCACTCCCGGTCGCCGACGTGCCGCTTGCTGGACAGCTGCACGGCCAGGAAGGTGCCGCCGGCCTCGCGCGCGACCACGAGCACCGGGCGGTCCTTGCCCCGGCCGTCGTTCTCCTCGAAGGGCACCCACGTCCAGACGATCTCGCCCGGGTCGGGGTCGCCGTCGTGCGCGGGTGAGTACTCGGTGCGCACCCGGCCCACCTCGCGCGGGTCGGCCTGGACGGTGGCGGACGGGCCGTGGCGGCCGGGGACGTTCTCGTCGGTAAACGCGGTCACGGGGGCACCCTAAGGGCTGCCCCCGTGACCGCGTCCGCAGGGTCGCTTGTCGACCATAGGCACCTTCCGGGACGGCCTCAGGCGGCCGCGGAACGTGTCGTGACCGCCGGCGCCGGCCACTTCTCGTGCCAGCGCAGGTCCGCCTCCAGCTGCGCGGCCACCTGTACCAGGAGCGGTTCGCTGTTCGCCGGCCCGAGCAGTTGCGCCCCGACCGGCAGACCGTCCGGCGTGAAACCGGCGGGCACGTTGACGCCGGGCCAGCCGAGCACGTTCCACGGCCAGGCGTACGGGCAGGCCGCGATCATCGCCCGGTCGGTGGCGAACCCGCTGAGTTCGAGCAGGGCGCCGATGCGGGGCGGGGGAGCGGCGGTCGTCGGGGCGAGGACGACGTCGTACGAGGCGAAGAACCCGCCGATACGGCGGTGCAGCACGGCCTCCGCCCGCCGGGCCGCCCGCAGCGGTGCCCCGCCCAGCAGCCGGCCCAGCCGGGCCGCGTCCCGGGTGCGCCGGTCCAGCAGCGCCGGGAAGGGCGCCTCGCCCACCCGCTCGGCGATCCCGGCCGTCGCGCGCGGCACGAACGTCAGCCCGATCTGTCCGTAGGGCGGGTCGGCCTCCTCGACCCAGTGCCCCGACGCGGCGAGTCGCTCGGCGAGTTCGACGACCCGGACGCGGACCTCCGGCAGCAGGCGCGCGGGCACCGCCGTGAACGGCGGCTTGAGGGAGAGGGCGATGCGCAGCCGCCCGGGGTCGCGGCCGACGGCGCCGGAGACGTCGAGGGCCGGCGGCCGGTGCGGGTCCTGCGCGTGGTTGCCGCTCGCCGCGTCCAGCAGCAGGGCCGCGTCGGCGACCGTGCGGGCCAGGGTGCCGTTGACGGTGATGCCCTGGAAGGACTCGCCGCGCGGCCAGGTGGAGATGCGGCCGCGCTGCGGTTTGATGCCGATCAGATGGGTCCACGCGGCCGGGATCCGCACCGATCCCGCCCCGTCCGAGCCGAGCGCGGCGGGCACGAGACCGGCGGCGACGGCCGCGGCCGAGCCGCCCGAGGAACCGCCGGGCGTGTGATCGGTGCTCCACGGATTGCGGGTCGCGCCGAAGGCGGGCCCCTCGGTGAAGGGCCACTGCCCGAACTCGCAGGTGTTGGTCTTGCCGACGATCACGGCCCCGGCCGCGCGCAGCCGCCGTACCGCCTCGCCGTCCTCGGCGACCGGCGGGAACTCCCCGCAGCAGCCGAAGGCTGTCGGCTCGCCGGCCACGTCCATGTCGTCCTTCACCGCCACGGGCACGCCGAGCAGCGGCCTGCGACCGCCCGCGGCCAGCTCCCGGTCGGCCGCCTCGGCCTCGGCGAGCGCCGCCTCCGTCCGCACGATCCGGAAGGCGTTGATGCCGCCTTGTGCCGTCTCGATCCGCGCCAGCGTCCGCTCGACCAGCGCCCGGGACGTCACGTCCCCGGCGGCCAGCGCACGGGCGGTCTCCGCGAGGCCTGCGGCACGGTCGAGCGTCATGCGGACACCTCCGGAAGCGGCTCCAGCTCCTCTACCGAACGGTAACGTCCGGTGGCCGGCGGGGGAACGCCGACGGCGGAAGTGGAAATTCACCCACAGGCCACATCCTCCTCACTGGGCTCATCCGCTGCTGTTCAAACCATTGACGGTCCCTCGCCTCCCCCTTACTTTCTGAGCCCCACTTCCTGATCGGTTTGCCGAACCTTGTTCGGTATATCGACTCCCGGTTGCTCAAGGGAGAGCCGCCCGTGACCCCACACCCCGCCGCCCCGTCCCGCCGCACCCTGCTGCGCGCCCTGGCCGCCCTGCCCGCCTCGGCCGTGCTGCTGGCCGAGACACCGGGACTGCTCGGCAGCGCCCTGGCCGCCGCACCCCCGAACGGCTCCGCCACCCGCTACACGATCGTCCCGTTCCTCAACAGCGACGACGGCACGGTCAACGTCTACCAGTCGGACGACGCCACCGACTTCCGCCTGCTGCGCGCCTCCGCGTACACACCGCCCGCCGGCCGGATCCGCGACGCGAGCGTCATCAGACACACCGACGGCTACTACTACGTCACCTACACCACGCGCACCTGGCAGGACACCACCACGACCATCGGCTTCGCCCGCAGCTCCGACCGCGTCAACTGGACGTTCCTCTACGACTACACCGTCCCCGTGGCCAACCTGTCCCGCGCCTGGGCGCCCGAGTGGTTCGTCGACAGCGACGGCAGCGTCTGCATCATCGTGTCCTGCTCCACCACGAACGACCAGTGGATCTTCACGCCGTATCTGCTGCGGGCCACGAACTCGGCGCTCACGGCGTGGAGTTCACCGGTGCCGCTCTCCGGCATCGGCGCCAACCACATCGACACGTTCATCGTGAAGATCGGCTCGACGTACCACGCGTTCCCGAAGAACGAGACGACGAAGTACATCGAGTACGCCACCGCCTCGAACCTCACCGGCCCGTACACGATCCGCCGGACGGGCGACTGGGCCGGCTGGGGCAGCTACCGCGAGGGCCCGGCGCTGGTGCCGCTCGACAACGGCGGCTGGCGGATGTTCTTCGACGGCTACGGCGACGGGAACTACTACTACAGCGACAGCTACGACACCTTCGCCACCTGGTCGGCGCCGGCCGCGCTGCCCGGGATCTCCGGCACGGCACGGCACTTCACGGTGGTCAAGGAGACGGTGACGGGCGGACCCGGTCTGGCGCGGAACACCACCCGCTCCTTCCGGTCGGCGAACTACTCCACCCGTTACTGGCAGCAGCAGTCCTCGCTCCTCAACCTGCCCGTCGTCAGCGGCTCCAGCACCACCGCCGAGAAGCAGGCCGCCACCTTCACGGTCGTCGCCGGCCTGGCCGACGGCAGCGGCTACTCCTTCCGCGACGCGGCCGGCAACTACCTGCGGCACTGGGACTTCCGCGCCCGCTTCGACCCGAACGACGGCACGAGCACGTTCGCCAGGGACGCCACGTTCGTCCTCCGGGCCGGAACCGCGTCGGGCTCCGTCCGCTTCGAGTCGTACAACTACCCGGGGTACTACCTGCGCCACTACTCCTACCAGCTGCGCGTGGAGCGCTCGAACGGAACGGACCTGTTCCGCCAGGACAGTTCGTTCGTGCCGGTGACGGCCTGGGCCTGAGGGAGAGGGGTCGGTGGCCCGTACGAGAGGCCCCGTCAGCGTCCTCGCCTTTGCCCCTGTGTGACGGTGTCGCTCGTCAGGCGGATCATGTTCCAGGAGAGCGGTTCCAGTTCGGCGTGCAGGGCGCAGTCGGTGACGCGCAGGTCGATCCGCACCGGCAGGGTGTCCGACTGGCCAGACGACCCGGCCGCTCTTGCCCGCCCGCGGCGGACGGGCCGCCGAAGGTTGCCTTCGATGTCGGACCGCCGGGGCGGGCCCCGGCACGTCCCGGCTTGTTCCGTACCACCGCCGGCCGGTCGACCGAATGGCCGAGTGAGCGGGGCCGGCGGGCCGTGAAGTCCGGCTGTTCGGCCGAGGCGGGGGCGTGTGCCGGCGGGAGAGATTGGGTGCCGCCGGCCCACCTCTCTCCCTCAGGAGCACCTCATGGAACGCAAGCACGTCATCACCACCGGCGCCGCGCTGGCGGCGGTGGCCGTCGGCGGCGCGGCCCTCACGTACGCGATGAGCGGCACGGAGTCGACCACCAGGCTCGACGAGTCCACCACCGTGACCGTGGACGGCCACACGGCGCTCAGCGGGAAGGTGGTCACAGGCCGCACCTCGTCGAAGTACAGCCCGCTGCCGTGGATCGGCGGTGACACGGAGATCGTGAAGTGCCCCGACCTCAAGGCGGTGGCGGGCGCGAAGGTGACGTGCGCCGCGAAGGACGGCGACGGCCAGAACGTCTCCGTCCCGGTCACCGTCGTCAAGGCCGGGGCCTCGAGCGTCACCTGGACGTTCGAGCGTCCCTGACGCAAGCCGCGGTCTTCGTTCTCTTGACACGGCGCCGCTCCGAGGCTTCCCTTTCCATGTTGCGTATCACGATACCGTTGTGTGATGCGCAACCTGGGGTCATGGCCTGACTCCGGTCTCCCTACACCCCGGAGCAGCGCTACAGATGACTCGCAAGCCACCTGCCGAGGATCCCGGTGACGCCCGTCTGCGGGTCTGCCCGCCGAAGGAGTACGCCGCCGGCCTCCCCGCGGTCACCTCCTCGCTCCGGCACGCGGGCGAACAGATGGGGGCCCGCCGCAGCCTGCTCACTCTGCTGCGGGTCAACCAGAAGGAGGGCTTCGACTGCCCCGGCTGCGCCTGGCCCGAACCGGAACACCGGCACACGGCGGAGTTCTGCGAGAACGGGGCCAAGGCCGTGGCCGAGGAGGCGACCGTCCGCCGGGTGACGCCGGACTTCTTCGCCGAGCACACCCTGGAGGACCTGCTCCCGCGCAGCGACTACTGGCTCGGACAGCAGGGACGCCTCACCCACCCCATGTACCGCCCGGTCGGCGGCGACCGCTACCGGCCGATCTCCTGGGACGACGCGTTCGGCGTGATCGCCCGCGAACTCGCCGCGCTCGATCACCCGGACCAGGCCGCCTTCTACACCTCGGGACGGGCGAGCAACGAGGCCGCGTTCCTCTACCAGCTCTTCGTCCGCATGTTCGGCACCAACAACCTGCCGGACTGCTCCAACATGTGCCATGAGTCCAGCGGCTCGGCCCTGACGGAGACCATCGGCATCGGCAAGGGCAGCATCCGCCTCGACGACCTCTACGAAGCCGACCTCATCCTCGTGGTCGGCCAGAACCCCGGCACCAACCACCCCCGCATGCTGTCCGCGCTGGAGAAGGCCAAGCGGCGGGGCGCCCGTGTCATCGCGGTCAACCCGCTGCCCGAGGCCGGGCTGCTCCGGTTCAAGAACCCCCAGCGGCCCTCCGGCATCATCGGCGGCGGCACCAAGCTGGCTGACCAGTTCCTGCAGATCAGGCTGGGCGGCGACCAGGCGCTCTTCCAGGCCTTCAACCGCATGCTGCTGGAGGCGGAGGACGAGGCCCCGGGCACCTGTCTGGACACCGCCTTCATCGAGCAGTACACGCACGGCTTCGCGGAGTTCGCCGAGCACGCCCGCAAGGCGTCCTGGGAGGACATCCTGGCGGCCACCGGCCTGCCCGAGGAGGAGATCCGGGCCGCCTTCCGGCAGGTGCTGGGCGCCGAGAGGATCGTCGTCTGCTGGGCGATGGGACTGACCCAGCACAAGCACTCCGTGCCCACCATCCAGGACGTCGTCAACTTCCTGCTGCTGCGCGGCAACATCGGGCGCCCGGGCGCCGGTCTGTGCCCGGTGCGCGGGCATTCCAACGTGCAGGGCGACCGGACGATGGGCATCCACGAGAAGCCGGACGACGCCTTCCTGGACCGGCTCGGCGACGAGTTCGCCTTCACGCCCCCGCGCCACCACGGCCACGACGCGGTCGACAGCATCCGCGCCATGCGCGACGGCGAGGTGCGGGTCTTCGTCGCGCTGGGCGGCAACTTCGTCGCCGCGGCCCCCGACACCGACCTGACCGAGCAGGCGCTGCGCAGCTGCCGGCTCACCGTCCAGATCTCGACCAAGCTCAACCGCTCCCACGTCATCGCCGGGGAGCAGGCCCTCATCCTCCCGTGCCTCGGCCGGACCGAGGCCGACCTGCGGCCGAGCGGGCCTCAACTGGTCACGGTGGAGGACTCCATGGGCATGGTGCACCTCTCACGGGGACGACTGGCGCCCGCGTCCGGCCGGCTGCTGAGCGAGGTCGCGATCATCTGCCGGATGGCACGGGCCGCGCTCGGGGAGACCGGCTCCCGGGTGCCGTGGGACGACTTCG
Organism: Streptomyces olindensis; assembly: GCF_040645895.1. NCBI lineage: Bacteria > Bacillati > Actinomycetota > Actinomycetes > Kitasatosporales > Streptomycetaceae > Streptomyces > Streptomyces olindensis. The sequence continues at coordinate 115,350 of NZ_JBEYZD010000023.1, forward strand.
AGGGGGACTACGACCGCATCCGCGACCGCATCGCACGCGTGATCCCCGGCTTCCACGACTTCAACGCCCGGGTGCGGCGGCCGGGCGGCTTCGGCCTGCCCCATCCGCCCCGTGACGAGCGCCGGTTCACGACCGCCACCGGTCTGGCCCACTTCACCGTCAACCGGCTGGAGAGCCCCGAGGTCCCGCCGGGCCGGCTGCTGCTGCAGACGCTCCGCTCCCACGACCAGTACAACACCACCGTCTACGGCCTGGACGACCGCTACCGCGGCATCCACCAGGGCCGCCGGGTCCTCTTCCTGCACCCCGACGACCTCGCCGAGCGAGGCCTCGCCGACGGCGACCTCGTCGACATCGTCAGTGAGTTCGAGGACGGCGTGGAACGCCGCGCACCGGCCTTCCGGGCGGTGCCGTACCCGACCCCCCGGGGCTGCTGCGCCGCCTACTTCCCCGAGACCAACGTCCTCGTGCCCCTGGACTCGACGGCGGCCGTCAGCAACACCCCCACGTCGAAGTCCGTCGTCGTCCGGCTGGAACCGCGGTCCGCCGGTGCCCGGTCCGGGGGGACAACGGCACGTCCGCCCTCTTGACAGCCCTCTCCGGGCCCCAGATGGTTGTTGCCCATAGTGAATGCTGATGCATTATCCGCAACGATTACGCGCGACGACGCGTCACGGCGACTGCTCCGCCTGACCTTCTTCCGGGACCAGGACTCCACCACCACTGCCGTCTGTGGAAAGGACGAGCCGATGAACACAACCCGCGAAAGGGATGACGGCCGCAGCAGTCCCGTCGAAGCGGATCTGCCGGGCAGCCCGGAAACGTCCACCCGTCCCCGGACCGACCTGATCGTCTTCGGCGTCGCCGCGGCCCTCACCCTCGCCTTCGTCGTGTGGGGAGCCACCGCGACCGACACGCTGGAGAGCGTGTCGGGGAGGCTGCTGGACGGGACCATCCGCAACGGCGGCTGGGCCTTCGTCCTCGCCGCCTCGGGCTTCGTGGTCTTCGCCCTCTGGCTGGCGGTCAGCCGTTACGGGCGGATCACCCTGGGCGAGGAGGGTGAGGAGCCCGAGTTCCGCACGGTCTCGTGGATCGCCATGATGTTCAGCGCGGGCATGGGTATCGGCCTGATGTTCTACGGCGTGAGCGAGCCGCTGTCCCACTTCGTCACGCCACCGCCGGGCACGGACCCGGCCGACGCCAACGAGGCCATGGAGACCGCCATGGCCACCACCCTCTTCCACTGGACCCTGCACCCGTGGGCGATGTACGCGGTGGTGGGTCTCGCGATCGCCTACAGCACCTTCCGGCGCGGCCGCCGACAGCTGATCAGTGCCGTGTTCACCCCGCTCATCGGCGAGCGGCGGGCGAACGGCTGGGGTGGCCGGGTCATCGACATCCTCGCCATCTTCGCCACCCTCTTCGGCTCCGCGGCCTCCCTCGGGCTCGGCGCCCTGCAGATCGGCAGCGGCTTCACCGGGCTGGGCTGGATGGGATCCGTCGGCACCGGCCTGCTGGTCGCCGTGATCGCGGTGCTGACCGTCGCGTTCGTCGCCTCGGCCGTGTCCGGGATCGCCAAGGGCATCCAGTGGCTCTCCAACATCAACATGGTGCTGGCGGTGTCGCTCGCCGTCTTCGTGTTCCTCGTCGGGCCGACCATCTTCATCCTCGACCTGCTGCCCACCTCCCTCGGCGCCTTCTTCGGCGACCTGACCCAGATGGCGGGGCGTACCGAGGCGTCGAGCGGCGAGGGCGTGGCGGACTGGCTGGCCGGCTGGACGGTCTTCTACTGGGCCTGGTGGATCTCCTGGACGCCCTTCGTCGGCATGTTCATCGCACGCATCAGCCGCGGCCGGACCATCCGGCAGTTCGTGGGCGGGGTCATCCTGGTGCCCAGCACCGTCAGCCTGATGTGGTTCGCCGTCTTCGGCGGCTCGGCGATGCACCTGCAGGACGAGAAGCGCCTCGACGGCGCCTCGACCGCCCAGGGCCAGCTCTTCGACGTGCTCCAGCAGTACCCGGTCGCCACGGTGACGAGCGTGGTCGTGATGATCCTCGTCGGGATCTTCTTCGTCTCCGGCGCCGACGCCGCCTCGATCGTGATGGGCACGCTCTCGCAGCGCGGCTCCCTGGAGCCGACCCGGGGCGTCGTCGTCTTCTGGGGCGTGCTGACCGGGGCGGTCGCCGCGATCATGCTGCTCATCGGCGGCGGCAAGGGCGACGCGCTCACCGGCCTGCAGAACCTCACCATCCTCGCGGCGGCGCCCTTCACCCTGGTCATGGTCGGCCTGTGTGTCGCGCTCACCCGCGATCTGCGCCAGGACCCGCTCATCATCCGCGGGCGCATCGGCAAGGAGGCCATCGAAACGGCCGTCATCGCCGGCCACGAGAAGTACGACGGCGATTTCGAGCTGCGCATCGGCCCCGTCGCGTGCAACGAGACCACGGAAGCCGCGCCGCCGCCCCAGGAGCCGGCGGGACCGGCACGGTCCCAGGAGCCGGCGCGCCCGGCACAGTCGCACGAGTCCGAGCGCCCGACGCCGTCCCAGGAGTCCCCGCAAGCGACGCAGTCCCCCTCCCCGTCCGCTCGCTGAGCCCGCAAGTCCCCTCGCCCGGCGGGGTCGTGGCACGGACCTGGTCCGCCACGGCCCCGCCGGGCGTTCCCGCTGTTCCGGCCACGATCCGCCCCACTGAGGGAACCGCGTCGCGCTCCTTGACCCCCGGTCGGCCCTCAATCATGCTGTGTTGCGACAAGTGAGATGCGTGCCGTAATAAGCAACATCCCGTTCGAGTCTCCATCAGTCGAGGAGTGGCCATGACGCACCAGGTCCGTGCTGTCGTCGCGCGGGGCAAGGGCGCCCCCGTCAGCCTGGAAACGATCATCGTGCCCGACCCGGGCCCGGGCGAGGCGCTGGTGAAGATCGAGGCCTGCGGGGTGTGCCACACCGATCTGCACTATCGCGAGGGCGGCATCAACGACGACTTCCCGTTCCTGCTGGGCCACGAGGCCGCGGGTGTCGTGGAGTCGGTGGGGGAGGGGGTCACCGACCTCGCGCCC